>NZ_JBBEOG010000009.1 GCF_037860835.1 Aquipuribacter nitratireducens
TTCCCCGGCCTCAAGCGGCGCCTCGGCGCGTCACCTCCGCACCACACTCAATGGCGAAGAGCCCCCATTTGGAAGGACCGTAGGCTCCCGACCCGCTGGCCTCGGCAAGCGCCTCGCCAGCTCTTCAGAGATCACGAAGACCTCGTCAGCCCGCCGACCAAGATCGAGGTATGACTCGCGAAAGGCAGCCCGGTACGGCGCCTCGCGCGGACTGGACAACCAGTCGTCGCGCCCGTAGTAGACGACACCCGCAACCCAATGAGCCGTGGCCCACGCAGCGACGAAGGGATGGACGGTCACGAGCACTGCGCCGTCGAGGGCAGCGCGACGACCGATCTCCAACGCATATTTGTGATACGAGCGGCGCAACGAGTTCGGCGACGCGGAATCGCGGCGCCTTAATCGGTGAGGGCGGACGTGAAGCGCCGAAGACGCGGCGACCTGCACGCGCCGGGCGGAATAGAGACTCCTACCTCTGGCGACGTCGCTTACGACCGAACGCCACGGGTCGACGACGACGACGCGCCCGGGGAAGGCCCCGATCAGAGCCAAGAGAATCTGATCCGGAGGTCGACAAAACTCCCGGCGCTCAACGTCGGCGAGAGTCTCATATGACAAGACGAAGACAACATCACGGTTCACTAGACGCCTCGAATCGGTAAATGAGGGGTGCCGACACTCCTTGATGCGCGTCGAGTACTCCACGCAGCATGGCCATCCCGTTGCGAATACCGTCGCGTCCCGACGTGACCTCTCCTAACCACCAGCGAAAAAGTTCGCTGCTAGTCACGACGGGTGGCCTCAACCGGCGAACTTCAGGGTCAGCGCACAAGAGTGTCGAGTTCCTGCCGATCCAGTAGTGACGACGTCTACCATGGCCGCTTGTCGCCGTACGTAGGAGCCACGAACGGCGACGTCGGCTGGCATCACCGAAACCGTGCGTCATGTCCGCAGTTTCACACACCGCAAGCGTGTAGCCCGCTCGCCTGGCTCGGGCAGAGAACTCAAAATCAACGACGTCCACGAAAAAGTCTTCTCGGAAGGGCCCGATGTCGCTGAGCGACTGCGAGGACAGTGTAAGCCCAGAAGTCAGCAGCCGATGCGCGTCATCGGTCGAACCTTTTGCAAGATTGGGACGACCAGGCGAGAAGTGGCTGCCTTGCGCAACAACCCGTGGCCATGCAGGGTGCCGACGCATGAAGTCTAAGAGGACTGACAAGTAATTGGCAGCGGGCTCGGTGTCCTGGTCAAAGCAGCTGACCACGTCATCAGGTGCAGGCCGAAGCTGCGCGATGCCTGCGTTGAGAGCAGCGGCCAGGCCGACGTTTCCTCCACTGTAAATGTATTCGACGCCGCACTGGAAAGCGATCTGGGCAGTCACCGGCCGATGACTGTTGTCGACTAAGGCGACGCGGTCGTACTGCCGGCAGAGGGACTCTAGAACGCTGCGGAATGCCTGCAGATCGGGCTCGAAGGCGACCACTACAGCGTGGGAGATCACGTCCGATTCACCGCCCTGCTGTCCGAGTCGGCGCTAGGCGTCTTGTGGCCGCCTGACCGTCGTGCGGAGCAGCCATTCGGACGACACGGTCGAAGGCTGCGCAAATGCCGAGCATTAGCATGGTTGCAGACAGCGATTGAGTGAACGAGAATGTGTCGTAGGTAAGTGTTGAGAAGGAGAGTGCGCCTACTCCTCCTGTAAGTGCCCAAGCCAGAGACTTCACGCTTGCATTGCCAGGCACGGCGCGACGAGCGCGCCGACACAACAGCACGGCGCACACGATCGCTGCGAGCCAAGCCACAAGCCCCAGAACCCCCTGCTCAACGACCGTGAGAAGAGCCTGGTTGTCGAGGAATCGGTAAACTTCGGGCCGATAGGTTCCGATGCCTATTCCGATGACAGGGCTCCCGAGCCACAATTCGCTGATCTCGGCGTAGTCCTCCGTCCGAGCTGTGACGCTCGGATCCGTCGAGGCGTTGCGGAACAGGCTAGCGACGGTTCCGAGCACGCCGGGGGAAACAGCACGAAATAAGACGACGAATGCGATGCCGAGGATGACCACATTCACTCGCACTCGCTTTGACCAGCCGAAGGCTGCTAGAATCACGGCCACTCCAGCCGCCAGAACAGCGGAGCGCGAGACGGCAAGCGGCAACGCGGTCGCCATCAGACCCGCGGCCGCAAAATGGACGATCCGGGTCGCCCCCCGCGTTTGCGTTACGCACCATATGGCGATCGGGAGGGCAATGGCGGTGAGGACAGAGAACTCGATGGGATGCGCCGTGCCGCCGGAAACCCGTAGGAACTCCGACCTCGTGTTGACGTCAGTGTTCCCGTTGACTGCCAGGGGCAACACCTTGGTGATTACGCCGATGTCGAGGCCCAGCGCCCACTGGGCGAGCGCGAGCGCCGCCCCAGCCCCTCCTGCGATGGACCAGACGCTCAGGATGCGACCGAGACGGCGGGTCGACACGATGCTGGTGCTTCCCCACAGCGCCAAGCCCGACGCCGCGAGAAGCGCAATCATTGCCCGTTGAGAGCCTGCCAATTCCGCTCCTGCAGCTGGTCGCAACGGAGCCCAAGCCCAGGAGAACAGCGCAACTCCGAGGATCACGAGGACGCAGATGGCCATGGGTTGCCGGAGAGCGCCCGAGGTGGAGCGAAAAGACCGAAGACCCCAGAGAACTAGGAGGAAGCCTCCTAGTAGCCGGATAGGCGCGCCATGGGACTCGAGTGGGCCGGGCAGAACGTAAGTCGAGGGCAGCAGATAGATCAGGACGACCACTAGCCCCATGCCGGCTAGCGACGCGTCGCGAGGCTCAGGTGCCCCTGAAGAGCGGGGCGCGTCGTGACTCATCGTCCGTCGCGCGAGAGGACCGACCTTCTCGTGCGAGACCCTGCAGCCTCGCCGTCGGAAAGTGTCGCGGTGGTCGGACTACGTGACTCTAGCCCCTCGAAGAAGTCATTTGAGTCGTTATCAAAATCGGTCTCCATGGCTGGCTCTTCGCGACCTCGCCGACGCCGCCGCCTGGCATTCAACGCGGCATCGACGGCGAGGGACAGCACGCCGGCTAGGGCCGCGCTCCCGAGAACAAGAACCGCAACGTTCCGGCTCCGACCGGGACGCTCGAGAGTCGGTTCGTTGGTCGGCACAGCTCGTGCGGCCACGAAGTAGGACCCTTCAGCAGCAGCCGCCTCCCGCTGGATCTCTTCGGTGAGCGGTGCCGCCTCTGCGACAACAGCGTCCGCCGTGGCCACCACCTGCTCCGCACTGGTTCCCACGACTTCCACCTCGACGATGGAGAAGTAGCGGTCGACCGAGGTTGTGTAGGCGGCCGTCCCCCCGCGCGCCGCGATCTGCGCACGGGTGTTCGTCGACTCGAGGTTGTCGGCGAGGACGGTGGCCATGAAACGGGCACCACCCGTCGTGAGATACGTGTTGTCGAACACCTCCTCGCTGTCAGGGGTCGGGGCGAGAACGACGACAGCAGTCGAGGATCGCCAGGTCTCCGGGTAGGTGTCATATGTTTGCCAAGCAAGGAGGGAACCCAGAACCAAGACCGGGACGAAGACGTACCAGCGGCGCAGACACGCCATCAGAGCGGACACCGCATCCATCGTTGCCTCCGTAACCGGACGAGGGCCCGCCGTCAGGCGAGCCCTCGTCGCTGTCAGCTCCAGCCGCCGGGCGGCGCGACCACCCGACCGCTCGTGTCGATATTGCCGTACCAGACGATCCACGTGCGGGCGGATGCGTCACCTCGAGCGATCGCATCCGCCCGCTCCTGCTCGGTCCTCACGAACCGTGTGCCAGCCTCCGGCGAGATCGGTGTGCCTCCGCCGAACACGTTATTCCTCACTGTGATCATCTGCGGGCGGCCGTGACCACCGTCCCTGGAGTACATAGTGAAGTAGCCCGTGGGGTTCGCGAGGTAGTTCTCCTCGATGAGCACATTGTTGATGGGGCCGAAGTCGGTCTTGATCATGATTGCACTGGTGTTCCAGCCCGAGATCCAGTTCCTCCGGATGGTCGTGTCTCCCCCCTGCCAGAACTGGACGCCGTCATGGTGCTTGTCCTGATAGCGCGTACCGTCGCGCCAGATCTTGTTGTACTCGATGACCGTCTTGGCGGTGCCGCTCGAGCGGACAGGGTTGAGACCGTCGGTGTTGCCGGTGATGTTGCTGTGTCGCACCACCATCGCCTCGCCGCCCACGGCCGCGCCACCCGTGTTCATCGTCGAGCGCTCGACGACCGCACGCCCACTACGAACCAAGAGCTTGTCGGAGAAGACCGAGTTGCGGAAACCGGTGTCAACACCATAGACGTCCTGTCGGGCAGTGATCGACTTGTCGGCGTGAACGACCCCGTCCTGCTCGAGCATGCCGTAGGCGCCGCCGTTAAAGAGTGCCTTTGTGCCCGCCACAGCGCCCGCGTTGGCGGCCCAGTCGTAAGTCAACGGGTTGAAGGCGAGCGTAGCTTGTGGCGTCGACGTGGCGGTAGCAGTCGGTGACGGGACGGGAGCCGACGTCGCGGTGGCGATGGACCCGTTCGAAACGCCGAAGGAGGTGGTGACCAGCGTCTGCAGCCCCCCTTGCGTCACGCGAGCCGTTAGACGATGAGTGCCGTTCGCGAGCCGCGTGGTGTCCAGCGCGTTCGCCAGTTCCGCCGTCCCGCCCTCAAGGTCGTAGGGAGCGTTGGACTCGGACTGACTCGGTTGCGTATCCGTGCCGCTGTCGAGCCAGAAGTCGACCTTGTCCGCGGCACCGCCACTCACCGAGAGGAAGATGTACGCGGTCCCGCTGACGGTCGTACCAGCAAGTGCGGACGCAGGCGAACGGGTGGCCGACTGGCTCCAGCTGAACGTGGCGCTCCCGCCACCGACCAGGCTGCCCGCTGGCGCCGTGGCAGCTGCAGTCGGGCTGGGGGTCGACGAAGTGGTAGAGGCCGTGGGCGACGGCTGGGCGGTCGTAGGCGGCGTCGTGGACGTGCTCGACGCACTACCGGTCACCGAGGGCGTGGCGCTGGGGGACGGAGGCGGCGCCTGGGTGGCACTGGCACTGACTGTCGTTGACGGGCTCGGCGACGAAGTTGGCAGCGGTGCGGTCTTGTCCACCGTGAAGGTGGCAGACGAACGACTTTCCCCTGCCGAGCTCCTCACGATCACGCTGACCGTGTACGCCCCATTCGGGAGCGCAGAAACCTGCAGTGGGACAGGATGACCCTTGGCCGTGTCGCCCAACAGATCGTACGGCGCTGTGCGCTCCACTCGCGGTGCGTCGAGGAGGTTCTCTGCAGAGAACGTCACGCTCGCGCCCTTCGGGACGTTGACGAGCTCGACGTACACGGCGCCGGAGTTGACGACCGCGCCTGACAGCGGCCGCTCCGAGCCGTTTGCCACCGTGGCGTAGACGAGCGTGGGCGTCGCGGTCACCACGGCGGCGTAAGCCGTACCGGTGACAACGAGGAGGGACAGCACAGTGATTTTCGCCGTTAGGGCGAGCCGGCGGATGGGACGAGGCAGGTTCATTTCGGTTCCTTCGAGGGGGAGACTCGGCTCCACGTCCATCGGGGCGCTGCCCCCTCGAGGTGACGAGTTCTGAGCAGATTCCACTGTATGGAGCACGATTAGCCCGATCGGCCCAGTGAGCGGGCGTGCGCGGAGCGCGGATGAGGCATTGAGGCGCTCCTCGGATCAGTCACGGAGGCTCCGCGCCTCGCGGTAGCGGGCGAAGACTGCGAGGAGGCGCATGCCTCCCTCGCCTAGGACGTAGTTGAGTCTGTCACGCAGCGGAAGCTGCCCACGACCGGCTAGCACCTTGCCCATGGCGCCGAGCGGGAGCCGGAAGCCTCGAACCGCCTCGATCAAGGGCGACCGGAGGTCTTCGCCCGCCTTGACTCGCTGCTCGAAGACGCCCCGTGAGGTCCGACGCAGCTTCTCGAGCATCTCGCTGTAGGTGACCCGGGCCGGGTGCCGGACGACAAGTTTGTCGTCATACAACAGGGGCACGCCAGCGCGGGAGACCCGCAGGCCCCACTCGCGGTCGCCACCGGACATCAGGTCCGCGTCGAAGAGGCCGTAGGAGTCGAAGAGCGCGGCGGCGCAGAAGAGATTCGCCGTGACTGCCCAGCCATCCTCGACGTAGCGCTCCTGGGGGAAGGCGGACAGTGTCTCCCACATCTCGACCGGACCGGGCCGACCAGGGGAGATCGCCTCTACCCGGACGTTGCCCGCCACGCGCAGGTACCCCTTCCGCACCCATGCGGTACCGCGTTCGACCCAGTCCGCCTCAGGCAGGCAGTCAGCGTCGGTGAAGGCGATCACGTCCCCTCGGGCGACGCGGATGGCGGCGTTGCGGGCACGGTACGAGCCAGCCTCCTCGACATACATGTAGCGCGACACCGGACTCCGATCCACGACATCCTTTAAACCGGGACAAGGCCCTCCGTTCTCGACGACCAGAACCTCGTAGTCGGTGACCGTCCGTTGTGACTCGAGTAGAGCAAGGGTCTTACTGAGAGTAGGTGCAGGACCACGCACGGGGATCACAACTGTTGTGACTGACATCACAACCCTCTCCTCATCACTGTCCGGACAGCATCCCGAAGTCCCCGCTGCACCGCTCCCAGCACAACGAAGAGCGCTGCCCATGTCGCCACCAGGACGACGAGACGATCCCCGGGCTCCCACTCGCGCAACGCCAGCGCGACGGCTGCGCAACCGCCGGCGACGACTGCGGCGGCGAGTAGCGGGACCGCGACCGCTCTCGCCCATGCGAAGGGAGGCACCGGAGTCCCTCGTGTGGCCACGGCCATGCTCGGCACGAGAAGCAGTGCGGTGACGCAGGCGTAAGCCAACCCGACATCCCGGGCTGTTCCACCCAGCGCGAGGCCAAGGACAAAGGCCATCACGATGAGGGGCCGCGTGACGAGCCCCCAGTACAGCTGTGCGCGGGTCCTGCCAGATGACGCATAGAGCCACCCGGTTGTGGCGCTCATCACCTGTGCGAGGGCCGCCACCGCTAGCACCTGAAATATGGGAACGGCACCCACCCATGCCTGCCCCAGGACGACTGGGACGCCGTCCGGCGCCGCAACAAGCAAGAGCAGGGTGAGGCTAATCCCCGCGTAGGTGGTAGGGCGCAGGAGCCGAACGTAGGCCTCGACATACCGGGCGTTGTCAGCTTGCAACCGAGACAGAGCCGACACGGCCACCGGGGCGATGGCATGCGTAATTTGTTGGACCGGCAGGAGGGTGAGTGTGTAGGCCCGGCCGTACAGGCCCAGCGCGGCCGCCCCAAGGTATCGGCCGATAAGGACGTTGTCAGCGTTTCGCGCCAAGTAGTTCAACACGCTGAATGCAGTTACATCGACACCGAAGGTGATAAAGCCTCTGAGTCCGGGCGCACGCAATGTCGGGCGACCCGGCCGCCAGTCGCACGACACCCATACGCTCAGGGTCCTGACGAGCGCCTGGACAAGCTGGAGCACGACTAGAGCCCACACTCCGGCGCCCAGCACAGCCGCGACAACCCCTGCCGCCGAACCCGCCACATAAGCCGAGACATCGCGTGCCGCTAACGATCCGAACCGCATCCGGCGCATGAGCAACGCCTGATGCTGCACCCCGAAGCCGGACACGAAGAAGACGGCGCTGAGGGCCAGCGCCACCGGTAGAACCGCCTCCTCGCCGTAAAAGCGAGCCAGCGCCGGGGCCGTGGCGGCCAGCGCAAGACAGAGACCCGCTCCGACGACCACGTTAATCCAGAAGAGGGCGTTGACCTGCTGCAACGTGACAGCCCTCCGCTGAACGACCGCGGCTGAGAGGCCTGCCTCCTTGAGCTGGTCGGCGAGAGCGGTCACAGCGACAACCATGCCCACTACACCGAAGTCGGCTGGCGTGAGCAGCCTGGCTAGGACGACCGTCGACCCAACTTGCAGCACGAAACGCGCCGCCTGGGCCGCGACCATGTACAACCCGCCTCGTCCGGCCCGTCCGCCCAGTGATTCCCGGGACGGGTCGGTCTCCCAACCGTCCCCGGAGGGCGGAGCGGTCACTGTCACTGCACTCTTTCTGCTTCGTAGGCCGGGCTAACTCGGCGGCGCAAGCACCTCATGGCTCACGTCCGTCGAGAAGCCTGCCACTCGGCCACCACCGACGACGTGCAACTGGCCGTCGATCACCCCAGCCGCCGCGCCATGCCGCCCGGTTGGCATCTCACGCCAGGACGACCAAGCGCCCGTCGCTGGGTCGAAGACCTCCACGGCGCTGAAGGCGAGGCCGTCCGCTCGTGCCTCGCCACCCGCGACGACCACCTTGCCGTCGAGGACGCCTGCCGCAGCGGTGCGTCGACCAGTTGGCATCGAGGGACCCGGCACCCAAGCGGACGCGTCGACGTCGAGGACCTCCATCGACGCCAGGGTCGGTGCCGTTGTGACGCCGGTTGACTCACGCGTTCGTCCCCCGACGACGTACATCCGAGTGCCGACGACGGCCGATGCCGCATTGTCCCGAGGCGTCGCCAGGCGCGGTCCGGCGGACCACCGTTCGGTCGTCGGATCGTAGATCTCAACCGTGTCCACGGAACGACCCTCCGTGTCCATTCCACCCACGACGATGAGGCGGCCCTGCAGCCACTGCGCCGTAGCGCCGCCCCGGGGGGTGGGCAGAGGGGGCAATGTAGTCCAGGAGTCCGTTGCCGGGTCGTAACTTGCGAACTGAGAGGTGGCGCCCGCGAAAGCCTCTGTAGATCCCCCCGCGACGTACAAGCGCCCTAGGTATGCCGTGACGGCAGGGTTTTCGACCGCGACACCGGGCAGCGGGGCACGCAGCGACCATGACTCGGATTCCGCGTCGTAAACGCGCAGCGTCGACTTCGGTCCAGAGCCGTTCTTTCCACCGATTACGTAGAGCTGGCGATCGATAGCCGTCCCTCCCGCGTCGAGGATGTCCTGCGGCAGCGGTGCGGCCTCCTGCCAACACCCGGTTTCGCGAGGGACAAGCACGGTCACCTGGCCGGCACCGAACTCCCCGACGAGCAGCGTGCCATTTGGCCCCGAGCCGATAGGCAAAGGGTCACGAAGGTTGTCCAGCAGCGGTTCATTCGCCACGACCGCCTCACCGTCAGGCGAGAGGCTGGCGTAGGCGAGGTTGTCGCCCAGCGAGTAGTTGCCGTAGATGAGACTGCCGTCCAGGAGGCCGCAGAAACCACCTTCGCTGCTGTACTCGACGATGCCATTGGTCGAGCGGTTCCGGCCAGTGTCGAGCAAGGGCGCCACGTAGTTGGTCGGCACCGGGACGCCCTGGAAGGAACCGTCGCCGAAGACGCACTCGCCGCGGGCCGGGTTCGGATGACCGTAGTAGCCGCCAGCCACGATGCGGTTGATCTCATCGTTCTGCGTTCCGGGGTTATTCCCCCCCTGCGTCCAAGGCCGAGTGTCGCCGAAGCCGAAACATGGTGCAATCGGCGAGGGAGGGTAGGACCCCTCGACGCCGAGGCCGTTGTCGGTGCCGTAGATCGTTCCGTTGCTGTGGAACGTGAAGTCGTACATGTTGCGTAGACCGCTGGCAAAGACCTCTACGTCACATGGGGCGGGACCGTACATGTCGCCCATGTTCTGGCAGCTGCCATCGAAAGTTGGGTCGTAGATGTCGGCGGTGATTAGCGCCGCCGACAGCGCCTGCTCGCCTCGGTCGCCGAACTCGGTCGCCGCGAGGTTCGCACCGCCAGCGCCGGTGTTGCCCCCGATTGCCATGTAGAGCACGTCGTCCGGCCCGAAGTGAAGCGACGTCGGGCCGTGGTTGGCGTAAGAGCGGGGGAGTCCAGTGACGATGTCCTGCGTCGTAGCGAAGTCTGGGCCCGACAGTCGAGTGACACGACCCGAGTCGACGACGCCGTGGTCGGTCACAGGGGAGGAGTGAGCCACGAGGACGCGAACGTCTTCGGACGTCGACGTTGGCTCAACCGCTACTCCCAAGGCCAAGCGGTTGCCCAGCACCTCGACCGTGCGTTCCTTCACGAGTGTGTGGTCCGCGTTCAAGCGGAGAACGTGAAGGTCCCCGAAGAGATCTGTGACAAACACCTCGCCATCTGGACCGGTGGCGATTGAAGTCGGGAACGCGAGCGGCGAGGCGACGCGGTCGAAGACGAATGCCCCGGCTGAGTCCACTACGGGGTCGGCGGACACTGAGAATTGCGAAAACGAGAAGGGGATAGGGGTGCTGCTATTACGCGAGGTCGCCAGGACTCCCGCGAACGAGCGGGTACCGATGCGCGGGTCGATTCCCGCCGCGTCGAAGCTAAAGAACTCTCCGGGGAGAGTGGCTGTGCCGATCGATCGCAGCGGCTCACCCGTCACTGCGTACGTGCCAGCAAGGGTCCGCTTCGCGGGGTCCGTCCGGAAGTTAAGCGACACGGCGGCGCCAGCTGGCAGAACGACGCTGGCCTGCTTCTTGAAGATGGTCGCGCCGTCGAGCTCCACGGTGTACTCGAGCCTCCAACCTCCGGGGACGCCGACGAGCTGCAGAGCAGCGACATTGCTCTGGCTGTAGCCGAACCAAAGTCCGGCCTTCTCGTACTTTCCTCGTGACGCCGGGACGTCGACGACCGTCGTAGACAGTGTCGTCTGGGCGAGGGGCCCGTCGAAACCCACACCGAGAGCGTTCTGCTGGTCACCCGTGTTCAGCGACCCCGAACTCGCCTGCACTGTCAGCCGCCCATCATTGAGATCCACTGCATAAGCGCTGCGGTCCCGAAGCATCTTGCCATCGGCGGTAGGCAGAACCGTTGAGAAGCCAGTTCCCGCACCCGAGGCGTCGATCATAAGCCCTGAGTCGTAGAGCCAGTTGAGGTCGTAAGGGGTCGGCACCTTGATGAGCTCGCAGGCGACGGGACTGCACCCACCACTGTCGCCGACCTGGACTGTGATCATGAGGGCGTCCGAGAACGCGCCCGGGCTGCTCGCAGTCACGGTTGTGGTGAAGACACCGGGACTGAGGCCAGCCGCGTTCACGGTGATGGAGACGAGTGACGGTGTAACGACTTCTTCCTGTGCCAGTCCGATGAAGGATGCGTCTGCTGTCAGTGCAACGGGCGTGCCATCGGTGTCGGCGTCGACCGCGACCTGGAACGTGACGGGGTCCGCCCCTTCCGCCACCTCCACCGTGTACTCCTCTTGGGCAAAGGAAAGGCTGTTCGTGCCGTTGGACGTTGTGAAGGTCGACTGGAGAACGAGCGAGGTCGCTGTCGTGGTCACACGGGTCGTGTACGTGTGCTCTCCATCCGGGAGCGATGCTGAGTCAAACGGCAGCGCCGTCCCATTGGCGGCCTTCCCTACGAGGTCGAAGGGAGCCGATTGATCGACCCTAAATGGAGCGCTGGTCATGGCCGGGTCGTCGAGCCAGAACTCCACCTTTCGGACGTCCTCGTCCGGCTTGATATAGGCGTAGACGACCCCGGTCAGCGTTGCTCCGTCTAGCAGAACGCGACCCGTCCGACGATCGTCCGTGCCATAAACCAGAGCGGCCGTCGCAGTCGTCTCACTGACAGTGGCCCGCACGATGAAGGAGGTGCCGGCGTGTGTCGTGGACGTAATGTCGACACGCGCTTCGGAAGTGCCCGAAGGCAGCGTCTGAGGATCAACCCGAACACGCAGTGTGCTGACTCCAGGCGACACCGGATCAAGGGAGGCGCTGGCCCAAGCGCGGTCAGCGGTCGCGATGGCGCTCACGACAGCCCCGTCCGACGTGGACAACTGGGCGGTCACTTCCTTGGCGGGCTCGGTCGGCGTGGCAAAGGTTGTCGTCGCCGCCGTGGTCGACAGAACAAGCCGCGCGACGGACTCGTTTCTTACGTTGAAGGTCGCGCTTGTCGTGCGGGTTGAGCCATCCACGAGAGTAGAACGGGCAGTGACGCTGTGTAGGCCATCGGCAAGAGCGCGGGTGTCGAAAGGAACCGCGGTTGACGACGTGCCTCCATTCAAGTCGAAGGGTGCCGACTTTTCTGTTCGGTAGGGCGTGCCGGTCGCGCTCGGGTTGTCGACCCAGAAGCTCACCCGCGACACCGCCGGATCGGGCGCCGTGAAGACGTACACGTCCCCTGACACGTCAGCACCCTCGAGCGGCCGACCATTCGATCGGTCGCTCCGCTCACTCACCACTATCCCCGTCGATGCACCGCTCGTCGCGACAGTGAAGCTGACTGGCAACCGCAGGATCGCGTAGGTGCCCGTCGTCGGGGTGACGGAGATGGTCGCTTGGTGCGTGCCCACGCCAGAGACGACTGGGTCGGCCTCGATGCCAATCGTCATCTCCGAGCCGCTCGGTCGCGCCGACGTGACGCTAGCCCAGGCGACGTCCACCGACACCTGCGCCTCGAATGTCGTCCCGGCAGGGGACGTCACGCTGACGACCGCCCGGGCGGGCGATCCTGCCTCGCTGCCGGCGATAGCGACCGCAGACGGGCTCGCCGCCAAGCCAGTCTGATTACGGACCGTGAACGATGCGGAGACGACACTTGCGGCACCGGCCGAGGTCGTCACACGAGCGGTGATTGTGTGCGTGCCGTCGGAGACTGCGGTTGTCGACCAGGCATTTGCTGTCGATGCCGACCCACCAGCGAAGTCCCAGGGTGCGGAGCGCTCGGAGCGGTAGGGCGTCCCGCTCATGTCCGGGTCGTCGAGCCAGAACTCGACACGCGCGATACCAGCCCCGTCGTCAGGAACATAGACGTACGCGTTCCCCTGCAGGACGGCGGCCTCGAGCGTCGCACCATCCGATCGGTCGGCATGGCTGGAGACCTGAACCAACGGGGTGGCGGCAGCCGCGAGGCCAGGGGTCACCAACAGGCTTCCGGCAAGTGCGACGAGCGAGAGCAGAACGAGCAACGTGGTGCTGCGGCCGAAGCGTCCAAGCCAACGGGCCCTCGTTTGCGGCGTCAAGGAAACCGGCGAGACAGCGAACATGGTGCGGCCCTTCAGTATGCGGAACGGTTCCACAGGACCGAGTCCAAGGTCCTGAGGCGGATGGAGGAGCCGATCTCGAGTACCCACTGCGAAGCGCGGCGCAGCACGAGTCGCTTCGACTCGTCCCGGTCCAGCGCAGAGAGGTCGTCGGCCTGCCATGGGGCGGTCATGCCCGGCGCGTCGCGGAGGCGTCGCCGGTTGTGTCGTTCGGAACGGAAGGCTCGGCGCGGCGGACCGAGCGGCGCCGCGTCGATCGAGAGCAGGCGATCTGAAAGCACCGTGACGGCCCCAGAACGCTGAGGCCCCGTTGACGAGGCCGGGTCGCGCACGACCAGCAATCTCTCCGTCCCAACATGCCGAGGGAGCGGATGGTCAAGCAGGCGCTGACGTTGGCAGCGTCTGCCAACGAGGAGCAGTCCCCGCTCGGCTCGCCAGGAAGAGAGCCCGACCATTCGGGCGCAATTTCTACCGAGCCTTGGGCGACCGAGGCAGGATGCAACCATCGGTGTCGAAGGCTTCACGTTGCGTAGCGGGTCCGCAGAATTCGCCGGAGGCAGGGCCAAGGAGTTACTCACAGTAGACACCTCTTCCACCCTTGGGTCTCGAAGGGCGTGGAAACGCACGCCCCGTGCTCATCCCTCACGGAGACTACGGGCGAGTGGGACGCCGCGGTGGGGAACTCGGCAAATGACTTGCTGACCACATCAACGCGTGACGCCAAGAAAGATCGTCGTCACGATTAGCGAGGTAGGACGCAGCCCACCACAGGCTAAGGGTCAGCCAGCTTCCGTCCAGCCCGCCAGCCAATCCGAACGTTCGGTCCAGAGTTCTCGAGACACGGAACCTGGACGCGACGTCAGTGACCGCAGGCCCACTCCCGTTGCCATAAGGCCGAGCGCAACGCGACGACGGATCCCGTGCCATCGCTTGCGCGCTAGGTGCGCCCGTCCGCGCATTAGCAGCCGCTGCTTTGCCAGCGTCGACGAGCTTGAGGCTCCGACTGCGTGGACGATCTGCGCCGCGGGCGACACCGACGGGCGATAACCCGAACGCCACGCCCTCCAGCACAGGTCAGCGTCTTCGCCGTACATGAAGAACGCCTCGTCGAAGCCGTCAAGTTCGTCCCACACGAGTCGGGAGGTCAGCAAGAGGCACCCTGTCACGACGTCGACCGCCCGCTCACTGTCGCGCTGCCACTGCCCGAGCGACTCCGGGTCGAGCACCCGATTGCCGCGAAACAGGGTCGACAGCCCGGTCGCGTAGCAGGCGAGGCTCCAGAGCGTCATCGCGCCCCAGCACGAACGGGGGTCGAGCGTGCCATCGGGCGCCACCGTCCGGCCGCCGACGATGCCGCGGCTCGGGTCTGCGTCATGGAACCTGACGAGCGCCTCCAGCGCGGCGGCCGTAACGAGTGTGTCGGGGTTGATGAGGGCGACAAGCCGGCCGCGGCTCAGTCCGACGCCAACGTTGCAGGCGCGCGCGAAACCGACGTTGACGTCCATCTGGTGCGCTCGAACCCCTGCAGCACGTGCTTGCGCGATGACCGCGCGTGTCTCGGACCCGCTCGCGTTGTCTACGACAACAACCTCGGCATCGAGGGACATGGTTTCGACTGCCGCGACCAGACTGTCTAGACAGCGGCGAGTCCAGTCCGGCGCCTCGTACGTGACAACGACTACGCTCAGGTCAGGTCCGCTCACCGCGTTACCCCGCCTCGGTGGTGGCTGGGGCGTCGGGAGCACCCCCGCGCCATCCGATGACCCGAGCGGGTGCACCGGCGACGATGGCTCCGCTCGGCACAGCCCGCGTAACGACGCTGCCTGCTGCGACGACTGCGCCGTCGCCAACTCTCACCCCGGGCAGCAGAACGGCGCGTACCCCCAGCCAAACGTCGGCGCCGACTATGACATCGCGCTCTTGCTTCGGCTGCTGCATCACGGGCGCACCCCACACCGTGCCGTAGTTGCTGGCGGTGATAAAGACCTCCGGCGCCAGGAGGCAGTGGTCGCCGAGGACGATGCGCCCGGTCGAGTCCCCCGCCCACAGCGAGCTCCGCTCGCCCACGTGCACCTCGCGTCCGAGCGCTATCCGCTGAGCGTTGCGAAGGCTCACTGATGGCGACATCCGCAGCCCGGGGCCCGCGATGAGCCTCCGCCGCTGCTCGACGTGGGAGTAGCCGTAGAAGTTGACGATGCGCAGGACGTGGGCCCACAACCGCGGGTCGAACAACCGCCTCAGGTCCGAGCGCCGGCTCACGCCACCGGCTCCCGACTCGTTGCATCCGTCGCCCACTCGCCCTGCCGGCCACGCGCGCGCCGCACCGCGGCCGTCAGCCGGACGAGGAGCGAGACAACGACGTAGACCGCGACGTCGGCGGGGGTGGCCCGCCGCGAGCGCACGAGACCCAGAAGGTCTCCGCCGCGTGTGGCGGCCTGATCCGGTCCGAACTCCCGCTCGAGCGCCTCGTTGCCTAGCACGACGCGGGCGCGCCGGCGCACGAGCGCCCTTAGCGTTCGTGGCGCCGTCAAAGTGAAGACGACGTCTGTCGCCGCCCTCTCTCCCGGGCCGAACTGCCGACGGATCCAGGCGTCGTCGTTGGTCACGTCTGGGAGCGCCGCCACGACGTCGGCGCCGCACCGGTCAACTGCGACAACCCCACTTCCGACGAGGTGCTCGCGTGCATACGGCAACCCCGACCACGTCCGCACCCACGACCTCACCCACACCGATGACTGAGAGGCGTCGATGTCGGAGCGGGCTGTTGCGACGTGAGGGCCCGGCCTTTCCGGCAGTGCCGACACGAGCGCGCTCAGCGAGTCGCCACTCAACTCCACGTCGGCGTCGAGCAGTACGAGCGGGTGCGCGGAAGCAAGCGCCACCCCGCGCCGGAGGGCAGCGGCCTTGCCGAGGGAAGGCAAGACCTCCACGCGCAGGGCATGCCCCGCCGCGGTGAATGCCGGTACAAGCGAGAGAGCTTCGTCAGTCGTGGCGTCAGTCGAGCCATTGACGACGACGACCACGTCGACGCCAGGCCGGGCGCCATCAACGAGAGTCGTTAGGCAGCGCCGCAGGACCGCCGCCTCGTTGTGAGCTGGCACGACGACTGACACCCACGACTCGCTCACAAGCGCGACGCTTCGATCGGGCGTGCGGCGCCACCGCCCACGGGGCCACGCGCGCCACGTGCCCCCTTAGACAAGACGCGCTGCACGGCCGCCACGTAGGCGTGGGCGAAGCGGTCCCACGACAACTCGCCCTCGATGCGCGCGCGTCCGACCGCACCCATCCAACCTCGGCGTGCAGGGTCATCGAGGAGCGCGTCGACGGCGTCGGCCATCTCCTCGACTGTTTGTACGTAGACCGCTGCTTCGCCGGCGCTGCGGCGGGTCTCGAGGAGGTCCGTCGCGACGACGGGCAGCTCGCACGCCATGTACTCGAGCGTCTTGTTCATCGTCGAGCGCTCGTTGAACGCGCTCGGCGGATCGGGCGTGAGCCCGACGTCAGCAGCTGAAAGCCACGCAACGACCTCCGGCTGCTGCACGCGTCCGGTGAAGTGGACGTGGCCGTCGAGGCCGAACTGCGCTGAAAGCCGCCGCAGCCTGGGCTCGCTGTCGCCGAAGCCGAGGAGCACAAAGCGGATGTCGTCGCGGCCGCGGTCACGAAGCGTCCGCGCCGTGTCGAGCACTCGCTCGACGCCGTCCTGCGGGCCCATGACGCCGACGTACACGACGAGGTTGGCGAATCGGTCCCGGGCGCCGGGCTTCGGTTCGCTGCGGCGCATGATCCTGTGGTCCGGCGTGCTCATGACGATGGTCGTCCGGTCGAGCGGCACCCGGCCGCGGCCCGTCGCTATCTCGCGGTAGCTCTCGTTCGGCGACACGACGAGGTCGGCGGTCGCGTAGCTCGCCCGCTCGAGCCACAGGAGGAGCCGGTGCAGGACGCGGTCCCGGAACGAGCGTCGCCCGAACCGGTCCAGGAACACCTCCGGGCACAGATCGTGCTGGTCGTAGACGAACCCCTTGCCCCAGAGCCGCCAGATCAGCGCGAGGAGCCAGTACGTGTCCGGGGGGTTGCACGCCTGGAGAACGGCGAAGCCCTCACTTCTGTGACAGCGCCACGACAACTGGGCGGTTCGTAGCCACGCCACGACGAACTCGCGGAAATAGCTGAGGATCCCGCTCGTCGGCGGCGGCGGCGCGTACGAGCGAACGGTGACGCCGTCGTGGTCGTGGACTTCTGCCTCATCGGGCGTTGCGCGCGGGCAGATGACCGTCACGCCGGTGCCGGCGGCGAGGAGGGCTCGCGCCTCGTTCTGCACCCGACGATCGAACCGGTACGGCATGTTCTGCACAACGATCAGGACACGCCCCCGCGGGGGCGCCTCGCGGGGAAGCGGGACGGTCATGGCTTCTCCAGGGGCAGGTCCCGGTCACCGGCGGCCACATGCAACATGCCGGGAGCGGGTCTCGAGTAGGGGCCGCCAAGACCCTATTGGGACGCGCGCGCGCGGCGTGTGCTTTTGCCGCCAATCCCCTGCCCAGCCCACTCATGGGCCTTAGGCTGGCGCCGTGCTGAAGCGGGTCGACGCGCGCCTCACCGAGGTCGAGGTCGACGGCGAGATCGCCGTCTACCACCCGAAGACGGACCGCGTCGTGCTTCTCAACTCTTCCGCGTCGGCGATATGGCGACGTTTGCCCGTGCGGGGCGTCCAGGACCTCGTCGACCATCTCGTCGACGTCTTCAATGTCAACGTTGACGAGGCGCGGGTGGGCGCTGAGACAGGGATCGCGCTGCTTGCAAACGAGCGGCTGTTGGCCGATGCCGATGACCACGTCGGCTACCCCGCCGATGACCTGCCCGATCAGCGGGCATGAGCCTGCACCTGCTGGCTGGCGACGGCGCGCTCCTTGCACTCGACGGCGACTACGACATCCTCGCAGCGCTCGAGGCGCTCTGGCAGCCCTTCACAGCGGCCGACGGCGCAGGTTCGTCGGACGTCGAGCATGTGGTCGTACGGGATCTTGCAGAGGCGTCAGCCGTCGTAAACCGAACGCTCGTCGCCCGTCTGCAGTGGCCAGCTGTTCATGCGGCTGTCGTGGAAATCGGAGGCGGCGCGGTCGCTGTGCCCGCGGTGTCGGGCGCTGGGAAGTCGACGCTCTCGGCCGCACTTTGCTGCGCGGGTGCCGGCTACCTATCCGACGAGGCGCTAGTTCTCGACGACGCGCCCGTCACAGACGAGGCGTATGAGGGGCCAGTCTCGGCGCTGCCTTACCCGAAGCCGGTCGCCCTGAGCCGGTGGAGCGCCCGCGCCGTCGGCCTGAGCGAAGCCAGAGGCGTCGATGGCGAACAGCTTCTCGACGGGGATCGCGAACTTCTGTTTCCGGCGGCGGCGCTAGGCGGACCTTGCAAAGCGGTGCCGATCCTGAACGTTCTGCTACCACGCCGAACCAGCGGCCCCCCGCGGCTAGAGCGGGTGCCGCGGATTGACGGTCTGCGGGCTCTGATTGATCTGTCGTTCAACCATTACCGCGACCCGGTGCGCTTCCTGCTTGCCGCAGCCGCGACAGTACGAGGCGCCGACGTCCACGTCCTGGAGATCGGCGAGCCGATGGCCACCGCCCGCTTGGTACACGAGTCCTTCAAACCATGACTATGACGCGGACACCCACCCCAGACGTGGATCCGCCTACGGCCGGGCGCTCGTCGACCGCGTCGACGACGAGCAGCTCGACCTCCGGCTGCTCCTTCTGAACCGCCCTGGGTTCGGTGGAGGCTCTTGACCCTGGAAACGAGGATGGAGCCATGCCGAAGGAGAAGACGCCTGGGAAGCCCCAGACCCGGCGGTACAGCCAGGAGGAGAAGGACGCGGCGGTGCGCATGGTCCGTGCCCTGCGGGCCGAGCTCGGGACGAGCCAGGGGACGGTGCAGCGGGTCGCGAGCCAGCTCGGCTACGGCTCGGAATCGGTCCGGCTGTGGGTGCGCCAGGCGACGACGGCCGTGCGCCGGGGGTGACGAGCGAGGAGTCGGCGCGGTTGAAGGAGCTGGAGCAGGAGAACCGGGAGCTGCGCCGCGCGAACGAGATCCTGAAGCGGGCCGCAAGTTTCTTCGGGTCAATGCCAGTCTCGGGGGTGCCCGGTCGGGGTTCGCTCGTTTCTTCGCTGCCTCGGTCGTCGTCGTAGTGGTGTCGTACGTCAGCGCGGTCGATGGCTTGTCCGCGATGTGCGGCTCCGGCCGGGTGTCCTGACGTCCGCGGGGCGTGGCCTGATAGGAGCCTGTCGCGGCGGCGAGCCGTGCTGGATTGAGGCGTGCCCGCCCTCGCGGACGTCAGGACACCCGCACGTTCGACGTCTCTGGAGGAGCTGCTCGTGGTCATGATCGGCGCTGATTCGCACAAGCGGACCCACACCGTGGTCGTCGTCGACGAGGTCGGCCGCCGGTTGGCCACGACCACGGTGACGGCCAACTCCGAGGGTCACCTGAGGCTGGTGGAGTGGGCCGCCCGCTTCAGCGACCACGACACGGTCGGGGTCCGCTTCGCGCTCGAGGACTGCCGTCATCTGACCCGCCGCCTGGAGGCGGACCTCCTCACCGCCGGGCACCGGGTCCTGCGGGTGCCGACCCGCCTGATGGCCGACTCCCGACGTGCCGCGCGTGAGCCCGGCAAGTCCGACCCCATCGACGCCGAGGCCGTCGCGGTGGCCGCCCTGCGGCACCCGGACCTGCCGGTCGCCGAGCTGGACGGCCCCGCCCGGGAGGTCAAGCTGTTGTCGGATCACCGCCGTGACCTGGTCAGACAGCGCACGAGGATCGCCGCGCAGGTCCGCTGGCATCTGCACGAGCTCGACCCCGACCTGCTCATCCCCAGCCGCGGTCTGCGCCGGCAGCGGGTGGCCCGTGAGCTGCTGCAGGAACTCGACCGCTTCGACGGCGTCGTCGCCCGGCTCGCGCGGCAGCTGCTGGAACGCTGCCAGGAACTCAGCGGGCAGATCAACGAGCTCGAACGTGAACTACGCGACCTGGTCGCGCGCCTGAACCCGTCCCTGCTGGCGGTGCCCGGCTGCGGGGTGCTGTCCGCGGCAGTGATCATCGGTGAGACCGCCGGCGTCCACCGCTTCCGCGACAAGGACGCCTACGCCCGCTTCACCGGCACCGCTCCGGTGCCAGTGTGGTCGGGCAGCAGCCGAGGCAAGGTCCGCCTCAACCGCGGCGGCAACCGGACACTCAACTGCGCCCTGCACATGATCGCCGTCACCCAGGCCCGCGGCGTCGGGCCCGGCCAGGCCTACCTGGCCAAGCAGACCGAGCGAGGCAAGGACCGCGTCGCCGCTCTCCGGCTGCTGCGCCGGCGCCTGTCCGACGCCGTCTACACCGCGCAGACCGTCGACCACCGCACACGCCTGCAGGAGCGCCCGCAGACGCGCCCGCAGCGGTCTCCCGTCCCGCTCGCCGTCGCGGCTTGACATAGGAGCATCGCGGAGCTCGACCGCCAGCACAAGAAGTAGTCGCCTTCATCGACGCCAACCGCGACCTGATTGTGGACGTCGTGGAAGGCAGCCGGCTCGGGGTCGAGCCCATCGTCACGGTCCTGCGTGAGGCAGGTCTGACGGTGGCCCCGAGCACGTACTACGCCGCGAAGCAGCGGGAGCCGTCCGCCCGCTCCCTGCGCGACGCCGAGCTGCGCCCGGCACTGCGCGGTCTGTGGGACGCGAACTACCGGGTCTACGGGGCGCGGAAGCTGTGGAAGGCGGCCCGCCGCGCCAGCCACTACGTCGGCCGGGACCAGGTCGCCCGGCTGATGCGCGCCGAGGGCATCGAGGGCGCCCGCCGGACCAAGCGGGTCCGCACCACACGCGCCGACCCGGCCGCGGCCCGGCACCCCGACCCAGTCCGTCGCGAGTTCACCGCACAGGCCCCGAACCAGCTGTGGGTGACCGACCTGAGCTACGTGCCCACGTGGGCGGGATCGCCTACGTCTGCTTCATCATCGACGCGTTCAGCCGGATGATCGTGGGGTGGCGGGTCGCCTCGACCATGCGCACCGACACGGTGCTCGACGCGATCGAGATGGCCCGCTGGTCCCGCGGCACCCACCTGACCGGCCTGCGCTGCCACTCGGATGCCGGCAGTCAGTTCACGTCGCTGCGCTACGGCGAGCGACTGGCCGAGATCGGCGCGGTCCCCTCGATCGGCACTGTCGGGGACTCCTACGACAACGCCCTCGCGGAGACGGTGAACGGCTACTACAAGGCCGAGCTCATCCGCGGACCCGCCCGATCAGGACCGTGGAAGAGCGTCGAGGACGTCGAGCTCGCGACCCTCGGCTGGGTCCACTGGCACAACACCCAGCGCCTGCACGGCTACCTCGACGACATCCCGCCCACCGAGTTCGAGGAGGCGTTCTACGCTGCTGCACGGACCGACCAGCCCTTGGTCGGGATCCAATAGCCCGAGCCTCCACCGAACCCAGGGCGGTTCAGAGCTCGAGAACCGCTCCCCGCGGGCGAGGGCGTCGACGACGACTGACTGAGCCCCATGGGGTGGTGGGCTTCGAGGGATCCTCGGTGCCCTACTTGCCGCTTTCGAGTGCGGCAGGTTCGTCAGTATCCACGGTGGTGCTGAGCAGCGCCATGGACTCCTCGGAGAGGTAGCGGCGGTCGCCGGCGATCCATTCGTCGTGCATGTCGATGAGGACCGCACCGACGAGGCGGATGACGGCGGCGGCGTTCGGAAAGATGCCGACGACGCGGCTGCGGCGCTTGATCTCCTTGTTGACCCGCTCGAGGGGGTTGGTGGACCAGATCTTGCGCCAGTGGGCCTTGGGGAAGCCGGTGAAGGCGAGGACCTCGGCCTTTGCGTCGTCCATGAGGGGGCCGATCTTGGGGAAGGAGCCGGCGAGCTGGTCGCGGACCTCGTCCCAGGCGGTGGCGACCGCGGCGGGGTCGGGTTGGGCGAAGATCGTGCGGAACACCGCCGCGGCCATGTCGGCGTGGCTCTTGGGGACGTGGGCGAGCAGGTTGCGGACGAAGTGCACCCGGCAGCGCTGGTGCCCAGCACCCTGGAAGCAGCGGGTGAGGGCCTTCACCAGGCCGGAGTGCTGGTCGCTGATGACCAGGCGCACCCCGCTGAGCCCGCGCTGCTTCAGGCTGAGCAGGAACGCCCGCCAGAACGTCTCGTCCTCACCTAATCAGCGCTGTCACCGACATCAAGCCCCAGGACCTCACGGGAGCCGTCCGCGGCGACACCGGTCGCCACCACCACGGGCCAGACGGGATGAGATCGACACGACCTGCCCGCCCTGGCCGGGCTTGTTCCGTACGTGCAGGTAGGTCGCGTCGAGGTAGACGTAGGGGAAGGTGGTGTGGGTCAGGGTGCGGGTGCGGAACGCGCCGACCGACTCATCCAGCTGCCCGCAGATCCGGGAGACCTCGGACTTGCTGATGCCGGTGTCGGCGCCGAGGGCGACGACGAGGTCGTCGACGGCGCGGGTGCTGACCCCGTGGACGTAGGCCTCCATCACCACCGAGTACAGGGCCTGGTCGATCCTGTGTGTCGATGCGGCGACGAGGCTCGAGGAACCCCGGGTAGAAGGTGCCCTTGCGCAGCTTCGGGATGTGCAGCTGCACGTCGCCGGCCTTGGTGGTGAGCAGCTTCGGGCGGTGACCGTTGCGGTCGGTGACCCGCTCCTCGGAGCGTTCGTAGCGGGCGGCGCCGATCGTCTCGGTGGCCTCGAGCTCGATGAGCTCCTGCAGCACGGCGCGGACCGACTCACGGATCATGTCGACGCCGTCACCGGCGCGGAACGGCTCGAGCAGCTCCGACAACACGGACGGGGGCAAGGCAGACTGGGACACGGCCATCGGTGGCTCTCCTTCAGTGCGTGACTTGGTCGTTTCACACCGAAGATGCCGCCGATGGCCGCCTACATCAGGTCGCCTCGCCGCACCTCAAACCCCACCACCCCGCGGGACTCTCCTCGACGACTCGGCCGATGTTGTGGCGGGTCCCCTTAAGCGGATACCCGGGTTGCTGCTCCTCCCGCGCGGCGTTCGACTGGCGCGCCCGTCGCAAGACGCACTTGAAGCCGCTCTCGGGGCAGACTCGGACGATGCCGAGAAGTGGGCCTGACGTACTGAGACGAGCGGTCCTGGCTTTCAGCATCCGCAGTCGCCGCCGCAAGGCCGCCGCGATCGGCCGCTTCCTCGCCGACCACGACGTCCGCGACTGCATCTTCGTCGGCTGCAGTCCCGGCACCAACCTCAACGAGGGCATCGTCGAGCGGGCCGTCGCAGCCCGCGCCCGGGTCTTCGCCGCCTTCGACGTCCTCCATGCCGAACCGACGTGGCCGTTCCTCCGCGCCGACGCCACCCGCATGCCGTTTGCCGACGGCGCCGCGGACATGCTCCTGGCCAACGCCGTCATCGAGCACGTCGGCGACGAGGCCGACCAGCGGCGCTTCGTCGCCGAGCACGTGCGGGTGGGCCGCACGTTCGTCATCACGACGCCCAACCGGTGGTTCCCCATGGAGTCGCACACGGCGACCCTGTTCCGGCACTGGTCGCCGCGCTGGCGGGCGAGCAGGAGCGAGTTCACCCGCCTGCTGTCGCTGCGCGAGTTCCGCGACCTCCTCCCGCCGGGCACGCGGGTCGTCGGCCGGCCGTGGTCGGCGACGTTCACCGCCTACTACGCGGGACGGCCCCCGCTCGCGGACGAGCGGGGGCCGGGACCGGCGGAGCAGGCGGACGTCACATCCGCTTGAGCGGCACCGACGAGCCGTCGGTGAAGAGGTTGCCGCTGAGGGCGGGGTAGACCTTCGTCGTCGCGATGAGCCCGCAGTTGCTGTAGCGGGTGTCGCGGCCGAAGCGGTTGTCCCGCAGCGTGACCGTGCGGAGCTCGACGAGGTCCTTGTGGTTGAGGTTGATCGAGCACTGGCCGCCGTCGACGTGGTTGCGGCTGATCTCCGCGCTCGTCTTGGCGAAGTCCTGCGTGACCTGCACCGCCGCGTTGTGGGTGTTCTTCACGTCGATGGTGTTGTCGATCACGCGGATGTTCGTGCCACCGAGGATCTGCACGCCGTCGTTGTGGGTCGCCTTGCCGCCCTGCAGCGGGTCGGAGGAGAAGTAGTGCGGGTCGTGGAGGTAGCTGTCCTCGATGAGGACGTTGCTGCCGTGGACCTTGATGTTGTCGACGCCACCGTGGACGTGGACCCGGCGGGCGGTGAAGTTCGCGCCCTTGATGCCGTCGAGCATGACCGACGGCTTCGAGGGGTAGACCTCGCTGTCCTGGATGACGAAGTTCGTCGCGGACGGGGTGACGGTGACGACACCCTCGACGCGGGTGGCCTTGCCGCCGCGGACGACCGAGCGCTTGACGACGACGTTCGGCGCCTCGACACGGAGGAAGCCGCGGATGTCCATCGCGTCGACGACCGTCCCGGCCGTCGTGATGCGGAGGTTGCCGTAGTGGACCTTGAGCGACGTGCCGGCGGGGACGCCGGTGGTGCTCGCGCTCGGCCGGCCGGTGCTGGGCGCCGGGGCGGGTGCGGGCGCGGGTGCCGGTGAGGTGCTCGGCAGGGCGGGGGCGCTGCTGGTGGCGACGGCGACGATCGAGCCGATCCCGACGGACAGCTGGCGGGCGGAGCCCGAGAGGTACGCGGTGGCGCCCGTGAGGCCCGGGCGCGTGATGCGGTCCGACGTCGACGAGGTCGCGCCGACCTGCCAGCCCGGGGTCGCGGAGCCCTTGATCCAGGCGCGGCCGGCGAGCGACACCGGCGACGAGCCGACGACGTGGCCCTCGACGGTGAGCGTCTGACCGGCGCGCAGCTTCTGCGGCAGGGTGACCGAGCGCAGCGTGCGCTCCGTGCCGTTGACGACGTGACGCAGGTCGAGGCGCATGGCGCCGTCCGGCATGAGCCGCACGAGCGCGTGGTAGCGGGTGCCGGCGTTCTGCGCCCGCAGCGGGACCCCGATGTAGAGGGGACCGCCCGAGGGCAGCTGCGGGACGGTGAACGACGACGCGACCCGGAGGTTGACCGCCGTGGCGGTCTTCGGCGTCGTGTGGGACGTGCCGGGGCGCAGGGTGACGGTGGCGGCGGAGGCCGGCACCGTGAACGACGCCGTGAGGGCGAGGACGAAGCCGAGCAGGAGCGCGAGCAGGCGCGAGCGGCTGGAGGTCACAGGAATCGGGCCTTCAGATCGGGTACCAGGGCAGGGGGGTCGGGGACTGACCGTCGCAGATGATGCACGGTGCGTGACGAGATCGCCAATTCGGCTCAACGAACGGACGCCCGGACGGCGTGTCGACGGCCTCATGACGTGGGGGCCATGTACTTGACGGTCACCGCGGCGCCGTCGGTGTACCGGTTGCCGCTCAGCGTCGGGTACGCCTTGGTCGTGAGGATGATCGCGCAGTTGCCGTAGCGGGTGGCCCGGCCGAAGACGTTGTCCCGCATCGTCACGCCGTACAGGTCGGCGAGCTTCTTGTGGTTGAGGTTCGTCGTGCAGCCGCCGCCGTCGGCCCAGTTGCGGCTGAACTCCATGCGGGTGACGGGGGCGTAGTCCTGAGTCACCTGCAGCGCGGCGTTGAGCTCGCGACGGCTGTCGAGGGTGTTGCCGATGACGACGATGTCGTCGCCGCCGAGCACCTGGAGGGCGTCGTTGTGCGTGGGCCCGCCGTTCTGCAGGGGGTCGGAGGAGTAGTAGTGCTGCGCGTGGAGGTAGCTGCCCTCGATGCGGACGTTGCTGCCGTGGACCTTGATGTTGTCGACGCCGCCGTGGACGTGGACGCGGCGGGCGGTGAAGTTGGCGCCCTTGATGCCGTCGAGCATCACCGACGGCTGGGAGGGGTAGACCTCGGTGTCCTCGATGAGGACGTTGCGGGCCTTCGACCGGAGGGTGATGACGCCCTCGACGCGGACGGCGGGCCCGCCCCGCACGATCGAGCGGCGCACGACGACGTCGGCGGCGTCGATCCGCAGGAAGCCGCGGATGTCGAGACCGTCGATGACGGTGCCGGGCGTCGTCACGGTGATGTCCCCGTGGTGGACCTTCAGCTGAGTGCCGGCCGGCACGCCGGTGTTCGACAGGTCGGGCTTCACCGCGCCCGGCGTCCACACGGTGGGCGTCGGGGTGGGCGTCGGGGTGGGCGTCGGAGTGGACGTCGGAGTGGACGTCGGAGTGGTCGTCGGAGTGGTCGTCGTCGGCGTGGGCGTCGGCGTGGCGGTCGTGGTGGCGGTCGCCGTGAGGTCGCGGTACGCCGCGGCGACGGGCGTGGACGTCGTCGACAGGTAGGCGAAGAGCCCGGAGTCGCCGCTACCGGTCGTGGCGCCGGTGCTCTGCGTGGTGCTCAGCTGCCACGCGGGCGCCGTGGCGCCGGCCGCCCAGGCCCGCGACCGCACGACCGTGCTGCTGCCGCCGGACACGGACGCCTCGAACGCGAAGGCGACGCCGGGGCGGACGGTGAGCGGGACGGCGACCTCGGTGCCGACGGGCTTCTCGACACCACCGACGACCTGGCGGACGTCGAGGCGGACGGAGCCGTCGGGCAGGACCTTGACGCGCGGGCGGTAGCCGGTGCTCGTCCCCGTCATCCGGAGGTGGCCGGCCAGGTACAGGGCGCCGGACGACGGCAGGCGGTCGAGGGTGAACACGGTGCGCACGGTTCCGTCGGCGAAGGTGGTGCCGGTGGACCGGGCCGTCCCCGTGCCGGGCGCGGGGGCGAGGGTGCCCGAGGTCGCCGTGGTCGCGGTGGGGCTCGACGTCGCCGTGGCGGTCGGCGTGGCCGTCGCGGTGGCGGTCGGCGTGGCGGTCGGCGCCGGGGACGTCGTGGCGGTGGAGGTCGGCAGGACGACCGTGCGCGTCACGGCCTCCGTGCACGTCGCCGCGCCCCCGAGCGTCCGGCGCGACCCCGTCGAGGCCGGCGTCCAGCCGTTCTCGCCGGACGCGGCGGTGCAGTACGCCGCCGCGGCCGACGGTGCGGAGCCGGGCGTGCCCTGCGGCAGCAGACCGGAGGCGGCGACCGTCACGGCCGTGAGGACGACGGCGGCGCGCGTCCCTCTCGTCAGGGTGCGGCGGGCGTGGGCGGGGGGCAGGAGTCGCATCGGTGTCCGTCCGTCTTCGCTTTCGGGGTCTGACACACCGGATCGGGCACGTGACGAGGGGCCTGAAGGCGTGGACACGCCGACGAACGGGTGATCCGCGCAGATCTCACCCGGGTGGACCAGCCCGTCACCCGTCTGCGCGCGGCGCCCGGGCGGATACTGGCGGGATGGTCGAGGTGGGCGGCGCGTGAGCGCACGGATCGGGTACACGACCGGGGTGTTCGACATGTTCCACGTCGGGCACCTCAACGTGCTCCGCGGCGCGAGGTCCCGCTGCGACCACCTCATCGTGGGCGTGACGACCGACGAGCTCGCCGAGCAGCGCAAGGGCCGCGCCCCCGTCGTCCCCCTGCTCGAGCGCATGGAGATCGTGCAGAACGTCCGCTACGTCGACGACGTCGTGACGCAGACGACGATGGACAAGCGCCTCGCGTGGGAGAACCTCAAGTTCGACGTCATGTTCGTCGGCGACGACTGGCGGGGCACCCCCGCCTGGGACGCCATCGAGGCGGAGTTCGGTGCGCTCGGGGTCGGGGTGGAGTACCTGCCGTACACCCGGCACACCTCGAGCAGCGCCCTGCGCCGGTCGGTGTTCGCCGAGTGAGGGTCGGCTTCACCTCGGGGGTGTTCGACCTGTTCCACGTCGGCCACCTCAACGTGCTGCGCCGCTCGCGGCTGGACTGCGACCAGCTCGTCGTCGCCGTCGCGGAGGACGACGTCGCGACGCAGCTGACGGGCCGGCGACCGGCGGTGCCGTTCGCCGAGCGGCTCGCCGTCGTGCGCTCGATGCGCCCGGTCGACGTCGCGATCGGTCGGATGTCGACGGACGTGCTCGACCTGTGGCGGCAGGTGCGCTTCGACGTCTACTACAAGGGCGGGGACTGGCCCGGCAGCCCCCGCGGCGACGCCCTCGAGCGCGCCTTCGCCGACCTTCCCGTCGAGATCGTCTACTTCCCCTACACCCGGCACACGTCGAGCGCGCGGCTGCGGGAGGTCCTCGGCGAGACCGGCCCCGCCGCACCGGCCGACGCCTAGGCTGGGCCGGGTGCCGCAGAGGTCCGGGCCGGCGACGGTCCTCGTCGCCCACCCCGGCGGCGAGCTGTACGGCTCCGACCGGGTGCTCGCCGAGTCCGTCGCGGGACTGCGCGAGGCGGGGCTCGACGTCGTCGTCGCGCTCGCGGGCCCCGGTCCGCTCGTGGCGCGGCTCGAGGCGCTCGGCGCGCGGGTGACCGTCTGCCGCACGCCGGTGCTGCGCAAGCAGTACCTGTCCCTGGTCGGCCTGCTGCGCCTGGCCCGGAGCACCGCGGCCGGCCTACGGCCCTCGTGGGCGCTGCTGCGTGCCACGCGGCCGGTCGCCGTCCTCGTCAACACCGTCACGGTGCCGCTGTGGATCGTGCTCGCACGGCTGCTGCGCGTCCCCGTCGTGTGCCACGTCCACGAGGCGGAGCGCAGCGCCCGCCCGCTCCTGCGGCGCCTGCTCGCCCTGCCGCTGCTCGGCGCGCGACGGGTCGTGACGAACAGCCGCTTCAGCGAGGGAGTGCTGCTCGACGCGGTGCCGTCCCTCGCGAGCCGGACGCAGGTCGTGCCGAACGGGGTCGAGGGACCGTCGGCGTGCGTGCCGCCGCGGGCCTCGCCCGACGGGGAGGTCCGTCTCCTCTACCTCGGTCGGCTGTCACCGCGGAAGGGCCCCGACGTCGCCGTCGCCGCGGTCGCCGCGCTGCGGGACCGCGGGGTGCCGGCGCGGCTCGACGTCGTCGGGGCCGTGTTCCCCGGCTACGAGTGGTTCGAGCAGGAGCTGCGCGACCAGGTGCGGGCGCTCGGCCTGACCGACCGGGTCGCGCTCCACGGCTTCCGGCCCGACGTGTGGCCGTGGCTCGCCGGGTGCGACGTCCTCCTCGTGCCGTCCCGGACGGACGAGCCGTTCGGCAACACCGCGGTCGAGGGGGCCCTGGCCGCGCGGCCCGTCGTCGCGAGCCGCACCTCCGGCCTGCTGGAGGCGACGAGCGGCCTGCGGGCCGCCCGGACCGTCGCCCCGGACGACCCGGACGCCGTCGCCGACGCCGTCGTCGCGATCCGCGACGCGTGGGCGCACGTGCGGGACGACGCGCTCGCGGACCGCGCGTACGCCGCCGACCGCTACTCCCCCACCGCCTACCGGCGCCGTGTCGCCGACGTCGTCGCCGGCGTCGTGTCCGACGTCGCCCCCGGCGTCGTCCGGGGGTCCCGTCCGTGACCGTAGGCCCGGTGACGCCGGGCGTCCTCGGAGCCGGCCGCGGTCGCTCCGCCGTGGCGTGGAGCGGGGCGTCGGTGGCGGGCCGGCAGGCCTTCCAGCTGCTGTTCGCCCTCGTCCTCGCCCGCGTGCTCGGCCCCGAGGGCTTCGGCGTCGTGAGCCTCGCGACGGTGTACGTCACCCTCACCGTGCTCCTGCTCGACCTCGGCCTGGCGGCGGCGCTCGTGCAGCGACCCCGGCTCCCAGCGGGTCTCGCAGGTGCGACGGCGACGGCGAACCTCGGGGTCGCGGTCCTGCTGGGCGCGCTGACGCTGCTGCTCGCCGGGCCGCTCGCCGGGTTCTTCGACGCACCCGCCCTCGCGGACGTCCTCGTGCTCCTCGCCCCCGCCCTGCTCGTCAAGGCCGCCGCGGTCGCGCCCCGGGCGCTGCTCGTGCGGGACCTGCGGCTGCGGCCCGTCGCGGTCGCCGACCTCCTCGGCGCGGGCGCGGGCTGCGTGGCCGGGCTCGTGGCGCTCGGGCTGGGTGCCGGCGTGCTGTCCCTCGTCGTCCAGACGGTCGTCCTCGACGCGGTCGCTGCGACCGTCCTGCTGGTGGCGGCGCGCGGCCCGCTGCCCAACGCCCGGCTCCGGCTGCTGCGGGACTCGCTCGGCTTCAGCGGCCAGGTGCTCGCGACCGGGCTCGTCGCGTTCCTGTCCCGCAACACCGACAACGTCCTCGTCGGACGGGTCCTCGGCACGACCGCCCTCGCGTACTACGGCATGGCGTACCGGGTCCTCGTCCTGCCGGTCCAGCTCGTCGGTCAGACGGTCAACCGCGTGATGTTCCCCGCCTTCGCCCGCATGGCCGACGACCGCGACCAGCTGCACCGCACGGTCCTCGTCGCCACGCGCGCGCTCGCGCTCGCCGCGGTGCCGGCGATGGGGCTCGCCGCCGTGGCCGCATGGCAGCTCGTCGAGGTCGTCCTCGGGCCCGCGTGGCGGCCCGCCGCGCCGCTCGTGGCGGTGCTCGCGCTCGCGGGGGCCCGGGAGACGGTCTTCTACGTGACCCCCACCCTCGCCAAGGGGCTCGGCCGGGGCGGCACTGTCCTGCGGTTCGAGCTGCTGTCGACCGCGGTGCAGGTGACCGGCGTCGTCATCGGCCTCGCGTTCGGGGTGCTCGGGGTGGCCGTGGGGTACGCCCTTGCGGGCGTCGCGCTCGTGCCCGTGCTCCTGCGGCTGCAGCACCGCCTCGCCGGTGTGCGCGCCCGCGAGACCCTGCGCTGCGTGGCGCCGCCCCTCCACGCGAGCGCGTGGGGCGCCGGCGCCTACCTCCTCGTCACGCTCGCCGGGTGGCCCCCGGTCGCCACCCTCCTGCTCGGCGCGACCGCGTACCTCCTCGTGCTGGGCCTCGTGCTGGGCCTCGTCCACCGCCGCAGCACGGCGTCGACGGTCAGGCTCCTGCGGGGCGTCCGGCGCGGAGCGGGCGACGGTCCCGTCCAGGAGGTGCCGACGTGAGCGCCCGCCTCCTCCTCCTCACGCCCAACCTCGACAACAACTCCCTCGGCCGCACGTACTGCCTGTGGCTGCTCGCCCGGGCCTGCGGCATGTCGGTGACGGTCGCCTCGCCGAAGGGCGAGCGGGTGTGGGCGCCGCTCGCGGAGCACGAGCTGGCGGCGGCGTGCCACCGGGTGGCGCCCCTGGAGCCGGGCGGCTCCCTCGACCCCCGCCTGCTCGCCATGGCCCGGGACTGCGACCTCGTCGTGGCGGTCAAGCCGGTGGAGAACAGCTTCGGGCTCGGGCTCGCGCTCACACGGGCGACCGGGCGCCCGCTGCTCCTCGACGTCGACGACCCGGACATCGAGGTGCGGACGACCTGGCTGCCGTGGCCCGAGCGCGCGGCCCGTCGCCTCCTCACCCCCCGGTACCGGACGCTGCGGCGGCTGCGGCAGGAGGCGACCCGCGTGCCGCTGCTCGTGAGCAACCCCGAGCTGCAGCGGATGTACGGCGGCCGGCTCGTGCCGCACGTGCGCGAGGCCGCCCCCGCAGGCGCCCCGTCCGCGTCGCGCCACCCGGTGGTGCGGTTCGTGGGGTCCGTCCGCCCGCACAAGGGCGTCGACGTGCTCCGGGCCGCCGTCGCCCGGCTCCACGGTCGCGGCTTCACGCTCGAGGTGACGGGCGCGGCACCTCCCGACACCGCGCCGTGGGAGCGCTGGCTCGGGACGACGTCGCTGGCGGAGGGCGAGCGGCTCGTCGCGACGGCCGACGTCGTGGCGGTCCCGAGCCTCGCGTCGGAGTGGTCGCCGGCGCAGCTGCCCGTCAAGCTCGTCGACGCCCTGACGGCGGGGGCGTGCGTCGTCGCCTCGCACGTCGGTCCCGTCCCGTGGGCCCTCGACGGCAGCGGGGTGCTCGTGCCGCCCGGCGACGTCGACGCCCTCACCGACGCCCTCGCTGGCCTCGCCGACCCCGCCCGCCGGGCCGAGCTCGGGCGGCGCGCGCGCACACGCGCTCTGCAGGCGTTCTCCGTCGAGGCCGTCGCACCCGTCTTCGCGGAGGAGGTGGCGGCCGCGTGCCGGACGTCAGCGACGGCGTGACGGGGACGACGCGCGGGAACGGCGTCGTCGTGGCCGTCCTCACGTACCTGCGGGTCCCCGAGCTGCTGCGCGTGCTGCCGGAGCTGAGGACGCAGGCGGCGGACCTGGCGCGGCCCGCGCGGGTCCTCGTCGTCGACAACGACCCCGCGGCCGGTGCGCGGGACGCGGTCGAGGCCGCCGGCCTGCCCGGCGTCCACTACGTCCACGAGCCCGAGCCCGGGATCGCAGCCGCCCGCAACCGCGCCCTCGACGAGGCCGCGCAGGAGGCGCTCCTCGTGTTCGTCGACGACGACGAGGTGCCGTCACCGGGGTGGCTCGCGCAGCTCGTCGCGACGTGGGAGACGCACCCCGGTGCCGCCGCGGTCGTCGGCCCGATCGACTGCCGCTTCGACCGGCCCCCCGGGCCGTGGGTGGCCAAGGGGCGCTTCTTCGACCACCGGCGCCTACCGACCGGCAGCACCGTCGACGTGGCCGCGACCAACAACCTGCTCCTCGACCTGCGCGCCGTCGACCGGCTCGGGGTGCGCTTCGACGCACGGTTCGGCGAGAGCGGGGGGTCGGACACCCTGTTCACGCGGGAGATCGCGACACGGGGCGGTGTGATGGTGTGGTGCGCGGAGGCGACGGTCACCGACCGCGTGCCCGACGCGCGGGTGCGCCCGGCGTGGGTGCTGCGGCGGGTCCGGCGCGGGGGCAACACGTGGAGCCGCACCTCGGTGGCCCTGGCACCGCCCGGCCCACGCCGGTGGCGGGTCCGGGCGTCGCTGCTGGTGTCCGGCGGCGCCCGCGTCGCCCTCGGCGCCGTCCGCGCGCTCGTCGGCACGCTGCTGCCGTGGACCGCGCACCAGGCGCGGGGCGTGCGGCTCGCGGCCCGGGGTCTCGGCATGGTGACGGGCGCCGTCGGTGTGGTCGACCACGAGTACCGGAGGGCGCGCAGGTGAGGGGGACGACGACACACCCGATGAGCCGCACGACGACGGACGGGTCGACCACGACGACGGCCGCGGCGGCGGTGACGACGGCCGCGGCGGCGGTGACGACAACGCCAGCCGTGTCGGCCGTCCGCGTCGCGGCGGTGGCGGTCCTCGTCTGCCTCGCGTTCGCCGGGGTCAGCGGCATCCCCCGCGCGGCGCAGCTCGGGGTGCTCGTCGTCGCGGCGACGGCGCTCGCGGTCACGGCCCTCGCGCGGCACGCGAGCACACGGGCGGCGGTACCCGTGGCGGCAGCCGTCACGCTGCTCGTGTCGGTGCCGGTGACGCGGGTGCCGAACGCCTCGACCCTCCTGCTGCTCGTCCTCGCCGCGCTCGCGGCGCTGGGCACGGTCGGGGTGGTCGCCACGAGCCGGCGGGCCCTGCCGCACGGCACGTGGCTGTGGCTCGCCCTCGTCGGCGTGCTCGCCGCCGCGACGCTGCTGGCCGGGCACGACGGCGGGCTCGTCGGGCTGCTCGTCGTGGCGCTCGCCGCGTTCCCGGTGTTCGTCCTCACGGGGGTCGCCGGCCCGGACGGGCACCGGCTCCTCGCCTCTGTCGTCGTCGCGCTCGCCTGCACGCAGGCGGTGCTCGCGCTCGTCGAGCCGTGGCTGTTCCCCCGGCACCTGTGGGCGCCCGCGCAGCTGGGGTCGGCCGGTCAGGTGGTCCCCCTGCGCAACGAGGTGATCGGGGGCCTCGAGCGCTCGCAGGGCACACTCGGGCACCCCCTCCCGCTCGGGATGCTCCTGCTCGTCGCGCTCGCGCTCGCCGCACCGCTGCTGCGCTCGCGGCCGTGGCTGCGCACGGGGGTGCAGGGCCTGCTGCTCGTCGGCATCGTCATGGCGGGTGCCCGGACCGCGCTGCTCGTGGCGGTCCTGCTGCTCGCCCTCGCGTCGGCGGGCCGGGTGAGCGTCGCGCGCGTGCTCGTCGCCACCGGCGCCGTCGGCGTGGCCGTGGTGACGGCCCTCAGCACGATCGACGACCTCGGCGACCGCGCAGCCGCGATCGAGTCGTCCGGCTCGTTCCAGCACCGCCTCGAGGCCCTCCGGTCGTTCGAGCGTCTCCTGCTGTGGCAGGACCTCCGCGCGGTCCTCCTCGGGAACGGCTACGGCTCGGGGGCCGAGCTGCGCAGCGCCGGACTGCTCCAGCAGGACGGGTTCGCCGCCGTGGACAACCAGCTCGTCCTCACCCTCTCCCAGGGCGGCCTCGTCGCGCTCGGCCTGCTCACCGTGCTGCTCGTCCGGGCGCTCCTGCGCTCCGGACCCGAGGTCCGCCCCGCCGTGCTCGCGTGCCTCGCCATGGTCGTGCTGTTCGACGTGCTGCTGTGGCCGAGCACCGCCGCCCTGCTCGCGCTCGTGCTCGGCCTCGCCATGGCACGCGGGCCCTCGCCGGCCGCCGCCGACCCGGCCGTACCCGCCACGAGGGCGCCGTGACCGCCGAGGTGCTCGTCGTCTGCACCGCCAACGTCTGCCGGTCCCCCGTGGCCGCGGCGCTGCTCGACCGCCGGGTGCACGCGAGCGGCCGCGGCGACCTGGTCGTGCGCTCCGCCGGCACCGCAGCCGTGACAGGCGCAGGCGTGTGCCCCGAGGCCGTCCGGCTGCTGCTCGGCGCCGAGGACGGCGCCCCCGACGGTGGCGACCCCCTGTCCAGCCACGCCGCCCGGCCCGTCGACCGCGCGGCTCTGCGGGCGGCGGACCTCGTGCTCGTCATGACCCGGGACCACCGGGCCGCCGTAGCGGCACTCGACCCTCTGAGCAGGTCCCGCACCTTCACCCTCCGCGAGGCGGCCACCCTGGGGGAAGCCGTGGGGGTCGGTGACGCGGCGGACGTCACGCGCCTCGTCGAGGCGATGGACGCCGCGCGGGGCCTGGTGCCGCTGGCCGCCGCGCCGCCCTCCGGCTCGTGGCGGCGACTGCGACGGCGCCGGACCGAGGTCGACGCCGGGGTCGACGTCGCCGACGCGCACACCGACCGCGTGTCCCACGCCGCCGTCGCCGCGCTCCTCGACGACTCGGTCGCCCGTCTCGCGGCTGTCCTGGCAGGGCCCCGCCGCGTCGCCTCCGGCTGACGTCGCCCGCGCCCTACCGGCGGAGCGCCGGGTCCTCCCGGGGCGCGGTCGGCCCGTCGGGACGCCGCAGCGTCAGGGGCCCCGGCCACGCCCGGCCGCCGGCTCGTCGCCGCGCGCGCCGGTCCTGCTCGTAGCGGTAGGCCCGGTCCGCGCGGCTGCGACCGCGGGGCACGGCGGTGAGGACGGTGCCGATCAGCGAGGCGCCGACCCCGCGCAGCGCCGAGACCGCCGCGCTCACGTGCTCCCGCCTCGTCGAGCCGTGCCGGACCACGAGGACGGCCCCGTCGGTCGCGGCGGCGAGCACGAGGGCGTCGCTGACCGGCAGCACGGGCGGGGTGTCGACGACGAGGACGTCGCACCGCTCGGCGAGGTCGGCGAGCAGGGCCGCCATGTGGCGCGAGCCGAGGAGCTCGCTCGGGTCCGGCGGGATCGTGCCGGCAGGCAGCACCTGGAGCATGCCGCTCCCCCACCGCACGAGGACGTCGTCGACCCGATACTGCCCCGCGAGGACGTTGCTCAGGCCCACGGCCCCCTCGATGCCGAGGACCTCCGCCACCCGGGGCCGCCGGAGGTCGGCGTCGACGACGAGCACCCGCCGGCCCGACTGGGCGAGGGTGAGCGCGAGGTTGCACGCCGTCGTCGTCTTGCCCTCGCCCTGGACCGCCGACGTCACGACGAAGCGACGCGGCGGGTTGTCGACGTCGACGAACTGCAGGTTCGTGCGGATCGTGCGGAAGCCCTCCCCGCGGTCGTTCTCGGGGTCGAGCACCACGAGCGGCCGGGAGGCAGCGGTCGGGTCGTTCTGGACCATGCCGAGCGGGCTCGCGGCTGTCAGCGCCGTGAGGTCGGCAGGACCCCGGACGGAGGTGTCGACCGCCTCCCGGAGCAGAGCGAGGCCGGCCCCGACGGCCACGCCGAGGGCGAGGCCGAGCAGGAGGTTGAGCACCGGGTTCGGCGTGACCGGAGCGGCCGGCGCGACGGCGGGCGAGGTCACGGTGACCTTGACCGGCGACGGCCCGCCGGCACGCGGGGTCTCCAGCTGCTCGATGACCTGACCGAGCTGCACCGTCACGGCGTTCGCGAGGGCGGCCGCCTCGTCGGCGTCGGCGGCCGTGGCCGAGACGTCGAGCAGGACGGTGTCGGCGGGGTTGACCGCGTCGACGCGACCGCGGAGACCGGCGACGTCGGTGTCGAGGCCCAGCTCGTCGATGACGGGCTCCAGGACCTGCGGGCTGTCGACCACGTCGGTGTAGGAGGCCACCCGCTGGAGCGTGAACTGCGAACCCTGCAGCAGGGTCGTGGAGCCGTCGGAGGCGGACAGCGCGACGAACGACGTGGTCTGCGCGCGGTACACGGGGTCGGCGACGGCCGTCGCCGCGACGGCGCCGACGACGCCGAGCACGAGCGCCACCAGCACGGTGACCCAACGACGCCGCAGCACGAGCACGTAGTCGCGGAGGCTCATCGCGCAGGCCCTGCCGCCGCGCGCCGGGCTCCCCCTCGCGACCTCATCCGGGCAGCGTACGGCCCCGTGACCTGCGGCAGGGGCTCACCGGGCATCGCGTCACCGCGGCCGCCGCGTGTCGCGGTCCTCAGCCGCCGCCGGCCTTCGCGCGTTCCCGCCCGGCGTCGGTCACGCACCAGCCGGACGAGCCCGGCTGCTGGACCGGCTCGACGACGACCCGCCGGCATCTGTCGCGCACGGCCGGCGCGGTGAGGGTCACCTGCCGGGTGGTGCTGTGGGTGGCGCCGTCGTCGTCGGTGACGGTGAGCCGGATCGTGTAGGTGCCTGCGGCCGCGTACGTGTGGCCGGTGGTGGCGCCGGCTGCGACGGCGCCGTCCCCGAAGTCCCAGGCCCACGCCGTGACGGTGCCGTCGGGGTCGCTCGAGGCACGCCCGTCCGCACTGACGGCGAGGCCGCTGACGGTCGTCGTGAACGAGGCCGTGGGAGCGCGGTTGCCCGGCGGTGGGGGCGGCGGCGCGGTGACGGTGACCTGCCTGCTGGTCTGCGCCGTGGCGCCGGCGTCGTCGGTGACGGTGAGGGTGACCGTGTACGTGCCCGGGGCCGCGTAGGTGCGGATCGCGGTGGGCCCGCTCGCGGTCGTGCCGTCCCCGAAGGCCCACGCGTAGGAGGCGACGGTGCCGTCGGGGTCGCTGGACGCGCGCCCGTCGACCGTCACCCGCAGGTCGCTGGTCGTCGTCGTGAAGGACGCGGTGGGCGACTGGTTGGCCGGGAGCTGTCCCAGCCCGAGGGCGTGGTGCGTGGCGACGGTCTGCGGGGTGAGGACCGAGTGGTAGACGGCGACCTCGTCGACCTGCCCGTCGAGGTAGTCGCTCGCGGGGCGGTTGGGCCACCCGGACAGGTTGTCCCCACCGACCCGCCAGTACCCGGTGACGGGCGTCGCGGAGGTCGTCGCGGCGTTCTGCGCGACGAGGGCCCCGTCGACGTACAGCTTCTGCCCGTCCGTGCCGAGGGTGCCGACGACGTGGTGCCACTGCCCGTCGACGACCGCGGTGGCGCTCCGCAGCACACGGCTCGCGCCCGGGTAGACGCCGAAGCCCACCCGCCCGCCGCTGTCGACGTACAGGTGCCGGTCGAAGGTCTGGCTGTTGCCCGTGCGCTGGTTGCCGAACCCGACGATCTTCCCGCCGGCGGTGCTCGAGGTGCGGACCCACGCCTCGACGCTGAACACCTGCGGCCCCATGACCGCCCCGCTCGACGCGGCCGAGCCCGTGCTCGTGCCGCTGAAGCCGACCGCCCCGTCGGGGTCCCCGACGACGGCCCCCGGCACCTGCCGGGTGGCCCCCGACGAGAGCGTGAGGTCGTCCCCGCCGGCCCGGTCCTTCACGGGGCCCGACGCCTCGCCGAGACGCCACAGGTGCTGGGCGCCGTCGGCCCGCACCCGGCGGGGGTAGCTCGTGAGGGCCGTGCCACCGGCGACCGTCGTCGTCACGGTGTTCCCGCGGTTCTCGTTGCCGACGCCGTCGCGCACGTAGACGCGGTAGGCGTACGTCTGCCCGGGGACGACGTCGGTGTCGGTGAACGACAGGTACGGCCGGTCGAAGCTCGCGGAGTCGACCGTCACGGTGTGGACGGGGGCGCTCACCTGCCCGTTGCGGACGACCCGGTAGGTGAGGGCGCGGTTGTCGTAGTCCCACGACGTCTGCCACGCGACGCGGACGCTGCCCGGCTCGAGGGTGTCGAGGACCGGCGTGAGCGACGCGGACGACTGCGGGCCGATGACCTCCGGCCGCAGGCCGTGGCGTGCGAACCGGACGAGGCCCTGCTGCCGGATGTTCATCGCCTCCGTGAACTCGCCGCCGAACGCGACGTAGTCCGCGTTGCCGGTGACCGACCACGGGCCCTGGTTCTGACCCGTGTACGTGCCGGCGTCCATGTAGGGGTACCAGTGCAGCGCGTCGGGCCGGGGCAGCCCGCCGAAGTCGAAGTAGCGGCCGGAGTCGACCGAGTTCGGCAGCAGCGTCCCCTTGGGCTGTGTGGAGAAGGCAAGCGCGCGGTCGAAACGCCACGGGGTCGTCTGACCGAACGACCCGACGTTGCCGCAGTAGTGCGCGTGCCCCGCGGCGTACACGGTGTCCCCGACGGGCGCCACGCTGTAGTGGTCGCCGTGGCAGTCCGCGACCCACGTCAGCTGCCCGTCGCCCGCCCGGGCGGCGAAGACGCCTTCGAGGTTGCCGACGGCGAGCGAGCCGAACGTGAAGCCCGTCCCGTACAGCGTGTCGCCGTCGACCGCGAGGCTCGTGATGCCGCCCCGTTCGCCCCCGTTGCGGATGACCGCGGCCGCCGGCACCGGCAGCGAGGAGCCCGTGACGGGGTCGAGCGCCCCGAGACCCTTGACCCCGTTGCCGTTGAGCCCGAGGAACTTCCCGCCGACGTAGAGGCGGCTCCCGTCGCGCGTCAGCGTGAGCGCCTGCACCGGCTGGTCCTGCGCGGTGGGCGCCCAGTCGAGCAGCGCCCCGTCCGAGGCCCGGAACGCCGCCAGACGGGTCCGCGGCACTCCGTTCGCGCTGAGGAAGCTGCCGCCGACGTACACCGTGTCGTTCGTCGCGGCGATCGCGCTCACCCGGGCGTCGAGGTGGGCGTCGAAGGCGTGCACCGCCCGGCCCGTCACCGCGTCGAACGCGACGATCCGCTCGTGGCGCACCCCGGACGCGGACGTGAAGTCACCCCCGACGTAGACCCGCCGACCGTCCGGGCTCGCGGCGACCACGTGCCCGGTCGCGTTCAGCCACTCCGTGAACGTCGTGTCGCGCTGCCCGGTGCGGATGTCGTAGACGAGGACGTTGCGCCGGTCGACCTCGTTCTGCCCCGGAGCGGAACCGGCCGGCCGTGCCGTCGTGAAGCTGCCCGCCGCCCACACGCGGTCGCCGATGACGGCCTGCGACCACACGACGCCGTTCACCTGCACGGTCGGCAGCGCGTCCGCCGCGACCGTCGCGGGGGTCCCGGGCGGCGGGACCGTGTCGCCCGCCGCGGGCACCGACGCGACGAGGGCCGACGCGGCCACCGCGAGAACCGTGAGGGCGGCTCCCGCCACGCGACGCAAGCGTCGGGCCGGACGTGACATGGGCACCTCGGATGCTGGTCTCCGGCCATGACTGTGGCCGGTCGCCACGGTAACCCAGGATCACGACAGCGGCGGTCCGATTGGTCGGAACTGTGGACGACGGCCACTCAGCGTGAGTGAAGAGGCGGTATCCGTCATCGAGTCGTTCGGGACCGTACCGACAGTGAGGCCCGTCGCCGACGTCGCCCATGGCCGCGCCGCGTTCACGCGGGACGCGTCACCGGGTGGCGTCGCCCCGGAAGACGACGACGGTCGGTGACCCCGGCAGGCTCACCCGCACGAGGACGTCGTCGCGCTGGTCCTCCGGCAGGACGAACACGTAGGTGCCCCGGGCCGACCCCCCGGCCGGGACCGGGCCGGTGAGCGGATCGGCCGGCGCCCCGCTGACAGCGCCGGCCTCCGTGCCGGCGTAGGCGAGGGAGACGGCCACCCCGTCGATGTCGAGGGGCGCGGCGCGCGGGTTGTCGACCTCGACGGTGACCGCGAGGCCCGGGCCGGCGACCTCACCGGGTCCGATGGCGTCGACGTCGACGGCAGTGAGGGAGGTGAGCGCGACGCTGACCTCGCCCTCGGTCTCGACGGTCCGCTCCAGCGGTGCAGGAGGCAGTGTGATGCGCGTCGGTGTCGGGACCGGCTCGAGGCCGCCCTCACCGGCGGGGGGAGGCACGACCCGGGTGGCGGTCCCGGCCGGCGTCCCGCCCGGCGGCGTCGCACCGCTCGGCAGCGCCTCACGCTCCGGCGCGGGAGCGGTGCCGGCCGGGGCCGCCGGGCCGAGCGTGGGGCCCGCCGCTGCCGGTGCCGTCGCGACCGTCGTCCCGGAGCTTCCGGGGGGACCGTCGGCGGTGTCTCCGCTGCACCCGCTCGCGCCGACGGCCACAACGGGGGCGAGGAGCACCACGAGGGCAGCCGCGCTCGGCCGCCTCACGGGACGAGTCGCCGGTCGAGCCCCCGCATCGTCCGGTACCACGCGACGCACGCGAGCAGGAGGTAGCCGCTCGCGGCCGCGAACATGACGCCGTAGCCGACGAGGAACGCGACGGGGCTGCCGAGCAGCAGGAACACGAGGCAGAGGACCCCGTAGTCGAGGGGGATCTTGGCGAGCGCCCGCACCAGCGACGGGCGCCGGGAGTCCGGGCCGAGCACCCGGGCCTCCCCGCCGACGTTGCGGCGCAGCTGTTCGTTGAGGATCTGCCCGAAGAACGACACGGCCCCGACGACCGCGTAGCCGAGCGGGAGGAGGAGGACCGCGTCGGGCAGGTCGGTGAACCGGTACAGGCTGACCGCAACGGCGAGGTGGAGGCTCGAGATCTTCACGCAGTCGACCATGTGGTCGAGCCACTCCCCCGACACCGAGCTCTGCCTGCGCAGCCGTGCGAGCTGGCCGTCGGCGGCGTCGAGGGCGTAGCCGAGCACCAGGCACGCGCTGACGACGACGCCGGTGAGCCAGCCGACGGGGACGAGGACGAGCACGGCGATCGCGGCGAAGGAGAACGCCGCGCTGATCGCCGTGACGTGGTTGGGCCGCAGTCCGGCGAGGTACGCGAGGACGGCGAACCTGCGACCGAGCCACCGGTTGACGTACAGGGAGTAGGCGGGCGCGCCCTTGCCGGACTTCTGGGCGGCGTTCATGCGTCGGAGCACGTCGCCGTAGCGCTCGGGGGGACCACCTCGGCCCGCATGACCGGGACGAGGGTGCGCCCTCGTCGTGCTCATGGTGACCACCCGCTGCCGCGCAGGCGGCGACCGCTCGGCCGCGGTCGCTGGACGCGCCCGGCCCTCAGGTCCTCGCACAGGGCCTCGTACTGCTCGGCGACGGTGTCCCAGTCGTAGGCCTTGGCGCGCTCGCGCGCCCGGAGGCCGCGCAGCTCGACGTCGTCCGGGCTCGACTCCGCCTCCGACACGAGGCGACCGACGTCCGCGGCGGTGCGGAAGAACTCGGCGCCGGCGTCCTCGACGACCTCGCGGTTGAACACGCTGTCGAAGGCGAGGACCGCCGCGCCGGCGCCGATCGCCCTGAGGAGGGACGGGTTGGTGCCGCCGACGGAGTGCCCGTGCACGTAGGTGCACGCGTTGGCGTACAGCTGGTCGAGGAGGTCGGGGTCCCAGACACCGCCGAGGAACCGGACCCGGTCGTCGGCGAGGGCGTGCACCCGCCGGGTGTAGGCGTCCGCGTACGGCGCGGAGCCCACGACGACGAGCGGCAGCCGCGCCGTGCTCGAGACGTAGCCCTCGACGACGAGGTCGACCTGGTTCTCCGGCTCGAACCGGGCGACGACGAGGTGGTACCCACGCGGCCGGAGACCGAGGGGCCGGAGCACCTCGGGGCGGCGCTCGTCGAGCAACGGTGCGCCGTACGCGATCTGTCGCGTGGGAGCCCCGAACTCCTCGCGGTAGTAGGCCGCGATGCCCTCCGCGTCCGCGATCAGGGCGTCGGACCACCGGACCGCGAGCGACTCCACGACCCGGTAGTAGCGCCGCCCCGCCGGCCCCCACTTGGCCCGGCGCCACTCCAGCCCGTCGACGTGGGTGGTGACCGGGACGCCGCGGGCGCGGAGGACGGGCAGCAGGGGCGCGTTCGCCGCGTTGAACACGACGGCGGCGTCCGGCCGCCGTGCGCCCACCGCGTGGGCGACCGACTGGACCGTGTGGCTCAGGGTCTCGAGGGAGCGCCGGCGCAGGGCGGGCAGGTGGACGAGTCGCATGCCGCGGTGCTCTGCGGGCCGGTCCGCCCCGACGGTGGTGCGGCAGTAGACCGTGATGTCGTGACCCATCGACGCCAGGCGGGAGCCGACCTCTTCGACGCACGTCTCGAAGCCGCCGTAGCGCGCCGGGACGCCGCGCGTCCCGATCAGCGCAATCCTCACGCGGCCACACACCCTTCCGTGCTGAAGGGTCAGTGTGGCATCCGGATGATCTCCGACGTAGGACCTGCGTCCTGCACGTCCCGGAATCGCCCGATCGGGTGACGAGCTCCTGGCAGCCGCCTCAGTACGCGCCGCGTCGCCGCAGGACGACGTCGACCGTCCGCACGAGGATCGTGAGGTCGAACCCCAGGGACCAGTTCTCGACGTAGCGGACGTCGAGGCGGCGGCTCTCCCGCCACGACAGGTCGGAGCGCCCGCTCACCTGCCAGAGCCCGGTCAGGCCGGGGCGGACGAGGAGCCGCCGCGCGATGAAGCGGTCGTACTCGGCCGCCTCCACCGGCAGGCTCGGCCGCGGCCCCACGAGGGACATCTCCCCGCGCACGACGTTGACGAGCTGCGGGAGCTCGTCGAGCGACGTGCGGCGGAGCCAGGCGCCCACCCGAGTCACCCGGGGGTCCGCCTTGAGCTTGAAGAGCAGCCCGGCGCCCTCGTCGGCGTCGAGCAGCTCCGCGCGGCGCTGCTCGGCGTCGGTGCGCATCGTGCGGAACTTCAGCATGGTGAACGTCGTCCCGTCCTTGCCCATGCGGGTCTGACGGAACAGCGCCGGGCCGGTGCTGTCGAGGCGGACGGCTGCGCCGATGCCGACGAGCACGGGCGCGAGCACGAGCAGCGCGAGCGCCGACACAACCCGGTCCGCGATCGCCTTGAGGACCCGGCGGGGACCGTCGAGCTCCGGGCGGTCGAGCCGCACCACGGGCAGGCCGCACACCGCGGACAGCGAGACCCGTGGCCCGATCGCCTCGACGAGGGGCGGGGCGATGGCGAGCTCGCGGCCGGCCGCCTCGAGCTGCGCCTGCAGCCCCCGGAGGTCCTCGATCTCGGCGAGGCCGAGCCCCGGGCACAGCATGACGACGTCCGCGTGGCAGCGCTCGCTCGCCGCCACCACGTCACGCACGGCCCCGAGGCGGACCGGCGTCGAGACGTCCGGCTCGGGCCGGTCGGGAGTGCACGCCGCGACGACGTGCCAGCCGTGGTAGCGGTCACGGTGCATCCGCTGCGACAGCAGCCGCACGTCGTCGGCCGGACCGACGGCGAGCACCCGGACGCTCACCGCACCCGCGCGGTGTGCGGCGTGGGCGCGGGCGCGGACGACCCGTCGGGCGGCGCCGGTCGTCGCGCACAGGAGGGTGACGAGGAGCAGCGCCCCGCCGGCCCACTGCGCCGGGAGCAGTGCCCACCCCACCGCGAGCACGACGACGGTGAACGCCGCGGCCGCAGCGATGACGCGCTGCAGCTCGGCGGACCCGCTCCAGAGGAAGCGTGGCTCGTAGGCGCGGCTCAGCAGCAGGCACCCGAGCCACAGCGCCACCGCGACAGGCGCGGCGGCCAACGCCAGGGCAGGGAGGTCGCCGGCGAGCACCCACCCGCCCAGCGGGACGAGCGTCGCGAGCGACGCCGCCACGAGGTCGGCCGCGACCGTGTGCGTCGACCGCCGCCGGGACGCGAGAACAGGGCGCTGCTCCTCCACCTGCGAGCGCTCGGTGATCGGCGCCGGTCGCGGTCGCGGCGCCCGCTCCGCGCGGACGAGCTCACCGAGCACGTGGAGCTGCTTGCGCACCGACGCGGGGAGGGGGTCGAGACTCGGGCCCAGGGTCTCCTCGAGCGGCTGGTCGGCCACCGGAACGCCTCCCGTCCTCGTCGTGCGGCGAACCGGTGCTGCGCGCGCCGGACGGTCGGTGCGCGGGGGGTCCACCCGGGAGGGACGCTAGGCGATGTCGCCCCGCTCCGTGACGGGTTTCGCGCAAACGGGTGAGGAGTTCCGTGGACCATCACTCACGGTGGCGAGCCGTCACCGAACAGGTGATCAGGTTGCTGTGTGGAAGCGACCCTGAGCGGCAGCGAGACCCTCTGTGAGGACCATCTCGACGGCGTCGGCGGCGTCGACGACGAGCAGCTCGACCTCCGGTTGCTCCTTCTTCGCGAAGCCGGAGAGCACGAAGTCGGCGGGGTCCTGCCGCCCCGGGGGCCGTCCGATGCCGCAGCGAACCCGCACGTAGTCGCGGGTGCCGAGGGACTGCGAGACCGACCGCAAGCCGTTGTGGCCGCCCTCGCCCCCGCCGATCTTGAGCTTGAGGCGGCCGAGGTCGAGGTCGAGCTCGTCGTGGACCACGACGACGTGGTCAGGCTCGACCTTGTGGTAGCGGGCGAGCCCGGCGACCGGTCCACCGGACACGTTCATGTACGTGGTGGGCTTCGCGAGCACGACGCGCGGCCCGGGCGCCCCGCCGGGGGCGGCACCGAGGCGGGTCTCGACGACCTGCGCCTGGTGCCGGGAGCTCGAGAACCGCTCCCCGCGGGCGAGGGCGTCGACGACGACCTGGCCGATGTTGTGCCGGGTCCCCTCGTAGCGGGGACCGGGGTTGCCCAGGCCGACGACGAGCCACGTGCCGTCGCTCATGCCGACCTGGGCCTCTCCCTGGTGCTGCGTGGTGCTGCGTGGTGCTGCTGGTGCTGCGGGCGAGCGAGCCGGCCTCAGGCCTGCTCGGCCTCCTGCGCGGCGTCCTCGGCGGCGGCGTCGCCCTCCGCCGCGGCGGGCTCACCGGCAGCGGGCTCCTCCGCGCCGGCCGCCCCGGCGCCGACCTCGGCCTCCGCCTCGGCGAGCTCGGCGTCGAGGTGGGTCTCGTTGACGCTGACGACGAGCGCCTCGGGGTCGGTGACGAGCGTGACGCCCTCGGGCAGCACGACGTCCTTCGCGTGGAGCTGGAAGCCGGCCGGCTTCTCGTCGACGTCGACGTGGAGGCTCTCGGGCAGGTGCGTCGCCTCGGCCTCGATGAGGAGCGTCTGGTGGTCGACGACGACGACCGTGCCGCCCATCGCCTCGCCGTCGGTGACGACGGGGACCTCGACCTGGACCTTCTCGCCGCGGCGGACGGTGACGAAGTCGACGTGCTCGATGAAGCCCTTGATCGGGTCGCGCTGGACGAACTTCGCGAGCGCGAGGTGCTCGTCGCCGGACAGGTCGAGCGTGACGACGGCGTTGCGGTGCTTGAGCGCGAGCATCGTCTCGTGGCCCGGCAGGGACAGGTGGAGGGGGGCCTCGCCGTGGCCGTAGACGACGGCGGGCACCTTGTCGGCCCGGCGCAGCCGGCGCGCCGCGCCCTTGCCGAACTCGGTGCGGCTCTCGGCGGGAAGGCGGATGTCGGCAGACACGGTGGTGCTCCTCAGCTGGTCGCGGGGACTTCTCGGACGGTCTCGGCTCGACGACGCAGCGGGGCCGCGTCTCGTCGATGACGGTCCGGCCGGAGGCCGGCCCCTCGCCGGGACAACTGCGACAGCCTAACCGACGCGCACGACAGGCACGACGGGCCGGAGCGCCGGCGACGGCGCTCCTCCTGTCAACGGCGGCTCAACCCATCCAGCAACCTGCGCCCGAACCGCGACGCCCGCTCGCGGTTCCTGGCAACCTCGCGCGGCAGCCGCCAGCGGACCTGGTCGAGTCGGCGGGCCGGCCGCCCGACGGGCACGCCTGGGTAGACCATCTGACGTACATCGGTGCAGAAGACCGGTCGTCCAGCGATCTCGGCGATGCGCTGCGCCTGCCGCACGTCGCTCTCGATGAAGAGCCACGCGCTCGTCCGCCGGTACACCTCAGCCTTCCGCTCGGCGTGGTCCGAGGCGGCGCGACGCTCCTCGTGGCTCCCGGCCGGGTGCATCACCAGTTCCTTGTACCGGATCCCGTGGGCGGCCAGCCAGCGCTCGGTCTGCGGCCGGTACCGCTCGAGGCGCGATGTCACCAACCACCCCACCTCACGGGCCGGAACGAGCCGGGGTGGGACGTCGTCGATGAACGCCTCGTACGGCGCCCCGTCGGCCTCGCTCCCTTCAGGATCGCGGCAGAGGACTCCGTCGATGTCCATGCATGCCTGCCCGAGGTGTGTGTGGTGGAGCACGTTCCACTCGAAGGCTCTCGGGACCGGGACCACGGAGTGGTGGTAGTCGACCCGCTGCTCGCCGTCGAGGCGCGCAGCGTAGACAACCCCGTACGAGATTCGTTCCTCCAGTACGTGCCCCCTCACCTTGTCTCTGGCCTCGGCGAGCGCGCCGCCGTAGTGGAGGCTGTCGTCGACGACGAGTATCCGGCGGGCGCTCGCGATCACATCGGCAGGTGATCGGTTGCGCATGCGCTGGCCGGCCCCTAGCAGACGACCTGCGAGCAGACCCTCGAGATCGGCGAGCGGCGTGTGGAGGTGGAGGGCAAGGAGGTTGGCGGCGAGCAAGCCGCTGCGAGGGATCCCGGCGACGATGTCGATGTCGCGTGGCAGGCGATCGGCCCACTGCACGACGTCGCGGCCGAGGTCGGCGACGCTTCTGTACTCCATGTCCGCCTCCGGTTGTCTGGAGATTGGGGTCTCGAGGTGGCCGGGTCGCTGAGGACCCTAGCGACGGGCGACGCCGGAGGGGTCCCGGTCGCCGCTGCTCCCGACAGCCGTGCGTCGGGACGCGCCGCGGCGCGCCCACGTCACGAGACCGGGTAGCGCGAACAGCCACTGCACGGGCGCGGTCGCGCGGCAGCGCGCCAACACGGCACCGGCCCCGAGCGCGACGACGGCCCCGACCAGCGCGAGGACCGCCCAGTTCCTGACGCCGGCCGCGACCAGGAGCCCGATCACCACGGTGGCGACGGGGAAGTGCGACACGTAGTAGACGAGCGATGCCTCCCCGACGTGTCGCAGCGGTCGCGTCCACGTCATGCGCGCGACCACGGGCGCGAGCTGCACGCCGACCATGAGGCCGCCGAGCGTCGCGAGCGCGGTGGGCGGACCGTACCCAGAGGTGGGGTCGGCGGCGTCCACAACCGTGCTACCGACGACCCACTGGACGACGACGAGCAGGAGACCGACCGGTACCACCCAGCGGGACCTCGTCAGCCACCGCCACACTGCGAGCCGGCTCCGTACCAGGTGACCGAGCATGAACAGGGCGAAGAGGTAGACCAGTCGCTCTGTGTACTTGGAGCCGGTCGGCGCGAGGACAGCGAGAGCGAAGGACACCGCGACGACCCATGACGCAGGCAGGGCACGGAGCATCCAGGCAGCGGCGAAGAAGACCAGGAGGAACAGGAGGAACCAGAGGTAGGTGCCACCGCGCGCGTAGAGGAACGGCGAGGCCACCGGCCAGGTGACGACGGCGAACACCGCCGTCCACACGAGGTACGGCCAGCCGATGTTCGACAGCTTCCCGGAGAAGTAGCGGCTTGGCGGCTTCTCGAGCGCGCGGCCCAGCAGCATCCCGGAGAGGATCACGAGCAGGGGGATACGAAAGGGCGCGAGGTACGCGTTCGCCGCCTCCACCCATCCCGGCGCGGTGACGCCGTCCATCTCCGTGAGCACGACGGCGTGATAGACGACGACGAGGACGACGGCCGTGCCGCGCAGCAGGTCCATCCACTCGTGGCGAGACGCTCGAGGGCGTCCTGTCTCGTCCGGTGTCACGGTGATGCCCCTCGTCGACGGGTCGCGTTCTCGGCCGCGTCTCCCTCGACGTCACTCGACGATGACGCATGAATGCGGACCGACGCGAGTCCTGGTGGCCCGGTGCGACGTGGGGTTTGTCACGTCGCTCCCGTGACATCAGTCCGCGACGTCGGGCCGGCCGTAGTCCTCGGGTAGGACCTCGAGGGCGTCCCACGGGAAGTCGGCGAGAACCTCGTAGGTGGGCGTCCCGTCGAGTAGCTCCTCCCAGGGGTTCTGGCCGGTCGCCTGCTGCTCCGGCACGCCGCTCTCCGTGGTCACCGCGAGCGTGTCTGCGCGGTCGGTGACGACGAAGCCGTACTCCTGACCAGCCCGGGCGATCATCTCCGCGACGGGGTGAAGATCGAGCGCTTCGACGTCCACGTCGTCGTCGAGGCGCAACCGCGTGCCCTCGGGGACGGCGTCGGGGTCGTCGCTCCAGCCGTCAGAGCGCTGCGCGGGCCAGCTGTACTCCTTCCACGTCGCGGGCTCCGGGATCGCCAGCGCGACAGCGTGCTCGATCCGCCCCGCGCGGACGTCCGCGATGCGGACCATGCCGGCGGTGTGGGACAGCCCGGTGGCGGTGGAGCCCCAGCCGTCCTCGAAGATGCCCTCGCTCTCCGACACCTCGTCGAGACGGCCGCCCCAGCAGGCGTACCAGCCGCCTTCGCGCTCGTCGGCGCGCCAGAACTCCCACAGCTGGTCGGTGGTCGGCGAGTAGACCGACAGCGCCCGGTCTCGGCCCTCGGCGGGTTCGGCGCCCTCGGGGATGGGGACCTCGGCGAACTGGTCGTCCCAGCCGTCGGGCAGGTAGCCCTTGTCCTGGCAGTCGTCGAAGGCGACGTCCGTTGTCGGCGTGCCGGGTTCGGCCACGTAGTAGCTGTTGTTGTAGTCCCACACGTTGAGGGAGGCGACTCCCCCGTACCGGTCGGCGAAGGAGGCGAGCAGGTGGTCCCGCAGCGCCTCTGACCGCTCGTGCAGAGGCGCGTCCGACACGTCCTCCCGCCACAGGCTGTCCGCCGAGAACGGGTAGCCCGCGAGGGACTTCGAGGCCGCCGACGGCTCGGACCGCGGGTCGACGACTACCGCCTCGCTCGGCACCGGGTTCGACGCCTCGGATCTGTTGTCGCGCGCCTGCGGCCCGACGGGCTCCTCGACCGCGGCGGCGGGAGGCGAGGCCGTCATTCGTGGCGGGCTCGCCGTCCTCTCCCAGGTGCCTGCGCCGAGCGCGACGGCAGCGAGCCCGCCGACGGCTCCGACGGACAGCAGCACGATTCCGGTCCGCGAGGAAGCGGACCCCGTCGTGCTGTCGTCCGTGTCGGTCATGCCTCTCCCGGCTAGGCCCCGTCGTTCGTTCGCAGCGCCAGGATAGGCGGGTAGGAGCGATGACCTGCGGTCAGCGGCCGGTGATCTGCTCGGCGAAGAAGTCGTCGAAGGGCCGGAGGTACTGCTCGGCGAGGTCGGAGGCCGCGGTCCGCGCCCAGGGCCCCCGGAGCATGGCGTCGAAGGTGGACCGGAACTCTTGGTACGCGGCCGCATCGGAGGCTGAGTAGCACACCTGCGCACCTGTCTTCCCCAGCCCGGCGACGAGTCCTTCGAGGTGAGGCAGCGGAGAGGCCTCTGGTCGCGGGTCGAACAGGTCGGTGAAGGCGCGGACCAGCAGCAGTCGGAAGTTCTTGTCGCGGAAGGGCCCTCTCGCGCGCAGGAAGCGCCGGTAGGTGCTGATGACGTAGTTGAAGTGCAGCACCCCGCCCTGCGGCATCGCGACGAGCAGCCGCTCCTGAGGGGTGTGTAGCTGGCCCCAGAAGGTCGTGTCGAACGTGTGGAGCTGCCCGTCCACCTCGGCGTCGTGACCCATGAGGCGATGCGGCGGGAACGAGCGGAGCCACTCGACCGAGGCGACCATGTCCCAGGTCGCCGCCAATGTCCGACCCCGTGCGGCGAACCACGGATCCCATGCCGGCTCGACACCAACGGCGACCGCGTCGTGCGCCACGGCGCGCTCGAACTGCTCCCGGTGAGCACCCGAGCCCGGGAGGAACAGGTCGGCGTCGTGCAGTAGGACGTGGGTGCTCTTCGACGCCCGTACACCGGTGATGATCTGGTAGGCGTGATTCCGTCCAGGGTCGCCCAGCCGCGGCAGGATGCCTCTCTCCGGTTGCGGGAGCGGCAACAGCCGCAGCTCACCGGGCCAGTCCGCCGCCGACTCGGCGCAGATGCCGCGGACCTCGTCCGTCAGCCGGTCCGGCAGCACAACGGTGACCCGCCGATGCTCCGGATCCTGCAGACGCGCCGTCGCGAGCGCCATGCGGAGGAACACAGGCAGGTCCCCTGGTACCGGGAGCAGCAGGTCGTAGCCCGGTTCCCGAGGGCCGTCGTACTCACCCCAACGCGACAGCCGGGCACGCCACAGCGGGCGGGCAGCGGACGGCATGGCACCCCCTGTCGACGAAGGTCCGGCGGTCGTCCGGGCCGCCTCAACCGTAGGCGGGCCGGACCCGTACCGCCTGTCAGTGCGTGCCGTGCTACTGCGGCCTGCCGTAGTGCATCGGAAGAACCTGTACGTGCTCCCACGGGAAGTTGGCCAGCACGGCGTAGGACGGCGTACCGGCGAGGAGACCGACCCAGGGGTCGGTACCAGTCCGGGCCTTCTCGGCCGCCCCGGACTCAGTCGTGACGGCGAGCGTCCCCGCCTTGTCGGTGACGATGAATCCGTGCCTCTGACCGGCCACGGCGATCATCTCGGCGACCGGGTGGAGGTCGAGCGCAGCGACGTCGAGCTTCGGGTCGAGGCGGAAGCGGATGCCTTCGGGCATGGCGTGTGGATCGGTGCTGAATCCGTCGGAGCGCTGGGCAGGCCAGCTGAACGTCTTCCAGTGAGCAGGTGCAGGGATGGCGACGTTGACCGCGTGGTCGATGCGCCCGGCGCGGATGTCGGCGATGCGCACCATGCCGGCGGAGTTCGCCAGTCCTGTCGCGGTCGAGCCCCAGTTTCCTTCGAAGATCCCGTCGGACGTCGAGGCGTCGTCGATCCGGCCGCCCCAGCACGCGTACCAGCCGTCCGTGCGCCTCTCCATGCGCCAGAACTCCCACAGTTGGTCGGTGCCTGGGGAGTAGACGGAGAGGGCGGCGTCGCGCCCGACGGCCGGAACCGCGCCGTTCGGGACAGGAACCGACCCGAAGATCGTGTTCCAGCCGCTGGGCGTGTAGCCCTTGTTCTGACAGTCGTGGAAGCGCACCGGCACTCGTGGTACTTCGGGGCCTGCCTCGTAGTAGCTGTTGTTGTACTGCCACACGTTGAGGGACGCGACGCCGCCGTAGAGGTCGGCGAAGGATGCGCGGAGGTGCGCCGCCATGGCGGCGCTCTCCGGATGGAGCGGCGCTGTCCGGACATCCGCCGTCCAGACACGGCTCTTCGCGAACGTGTAGGCAGCGGACGACGCGACAGGGCTCGGGCTCACCGTCGGGGACGGACTCACCGTCGGGGACGGACTCACCGTCGGGGACGGACTCACCGTCGGGGACGGACTCACCGTCGGGGACGGACTCACCGTCGGGGACGGACTCACCGTCGGGGACGGACTCACCGTCGGGGACGGGCTCGGCCTCTTGCCCGGCTTCTTGGTGGGCGCCGCCATGCGCGCGTACTGCCCCTCGGCCCAACTGGACGCGACGACATGCCGGCGCGCGCGAGAGCCGGAGGTGGAGTCGCTCGCCGACGACATCCACGCGGCGACTCGCGAGTCGCTGGAAGCCGCCCAAGAGGCAACAGGGGAAGCGGCCGACGCCTCGGACAACTGGCTCGTCGGGGCCATCGCCGTCGCCTCGGCGGCCGACGTCGGCGTCGAGCCAGGAAGCACGGCCCCCGCGGCCGACCCGAGGCCGGAGGACGGCGCCACACCTGCGCGCGGCGCCGTCGCATCAGCCCACCGCGCGATCTGGAGGAGACGCGCCGGCCCGCTCGAGCCCTCGGGCATGAAGACCTCTTCCGACTGCGCAGTCGCTGCCCCAGCAACGAGGGAGCCAGCGGTCACGGTGGCGAGCAGAGTGGCAACGAGGGCAGTGCGACGTGGAGGCATGAGGAGACGTCCATCTCGAGCAGGGGGTGGTCTCCCCTGAAGGACGGTCGAACCACGGCGCGACGGGAGCACTGCGACGGCGGACCACCCGCGATGAGGAGGCCGTTGGACGCATCGTCATCGTGAGGCCCCACGGCTGCCGAGCGTTGGGCCGGTGGGGCGACACACTCGGCTACCAACGGGACGCACCGTGTCCATGTGAACGGCGATGGGCCTCCGCGCGCTCCTGTCGGTTAGCCTCGAGGGCGGCGCGGACGGTGCGGACTGCGGCAGATCCATCACCGAGCCGACCGTCGAGCCCCTTGGAGCCGCACATGACGCAGCAATGGCCGAGCGCCTACGCCGAGCCGCCCGGCGAGCAGGGCCCCGGCGCTCTCCGGCGTCACGGGGAACGCCTTCTCCGTCGCTGGTACATCAGCGCCCCGCTCGTTCTCGTCGGCGCGGCCGTCGGCGTCGCCGCTGCGGCGGCAGCGCCGCCGTCCTACACCGCGGAGGCGCGGCTGGTGGTCGGTGGTCAGACGCTCGAGGCACGCTCCGTGCCCGGCGTGGTCTTCGCGACTCAAGAGCTTGCCGAGAGCTACTCGCGCTTCGTGGACGACGCGGCCGCGACGGGACGCGTGCAGGAGCTGGTCGGGATCCAGACCAGCGAAACGATCACCTCGGTGAGCGCGTCGCCGATCCCTGAGTCGAGCGTCATGATCGTCGAGGTGAGCGGCAGCGACGCGGAGGACGCGCAGCGGACAGCACAGGCGCTGTCGGAGGCGCTCGTCGACCAGGTCTCGGGCGTCTCGACGCAGGACGAGGCGGAAGGGGCTCTCGCGCGCTACGAGGAGCTGAGTACGGAGGCGTCGCAGCTGCAGGCGGAGATCGCGAGCCTCGAAGCCGACCTCGCCCAGCTCGGCACGAGTGGCGCGGGGGGGGCTCGGGGTCCGGAGGCGGATGTCCTTCGTGCTGAGGTCGCCGCCGCACAGTCACGCCTGAGCGTCCTGACGCTGCGGCAGGAGGCGGCCGGTGACCGGTACCTCGAGCTCACCACCACCGACCAGGTGAGCCTGACCCTCGTCCGGGACGCCGAGGTGGTTGCGGATGGACGTTCCCTGCTTCTCCTGCTCGGTGGTGTCGTCGGCGCTGCCGCGGGCCTCGCCGTCGCACTGGCGTTGGCCGCTCGGAGGCAGGCCGCCGGTCCCCGGCTGGTGCGTCACCAGGTAGCCCCCGGCGGCCCGGCACGCTCGCCGCAGCGCCCGACCGAGGACACCTCCGGGTCCCGCGTCGAAGGTGGCGACGCGGCCGCCGTCGTCAGCGTGGACGATGGCGTCTCGCCCTCCGAGGACGACCCCTTCGACGCCCTGCGGGGCGAGCGCCCCGGCGAGGTGTCTGGCCGCCGATGACCACGGGTGTCGTCTCGGGCGACCGGTCAGAGGTGGAAGAGGCGGCCGTTCGCCAGGGCCTGCCCCTGTACGTCTGGGCGTTCACGCTCCTCGTCCCGCTCAGCATGTTCACCGGCCAGGCAGGGGCCCTTGGCGTCCCGCTCCCGCTCGACAGGTTGGTCCTGGCGACGGGTATCGGCCTCCTCATCCTCACGCCGGCCGCGTGGTCCCGCCTCCGGCTGCGCCCGGTCCACGTCGTCATGGGCGTTGCCGTGGCGGGGATCGCGCTGTCCGCGGCCGCCACCGGCGTCCTGCTGGACCAAGTGGCGCTGTTCGCCCTGCTCGACCGGGTGCTCGTGCCCTTTCTGCTCTTCGCCCTCGCGCCAGTGGTGTGGTCCACGCCGCGACGGCGTGCGCTGCTCGTCAAGGTGGTCGTCGTCACGGGGCTGTACCTCGGGACCACCGCGCTGCTGGAGATGGTGGCGCCGCAGCTGGTATGGCCGGCCTACATCGTCGATCCGGAGGTCGGCATCCAGTACGGCCGGGCGCGGGGACCCTTCGTCGCCTCCGAGGCGGCGGGACTCGTCCTCGGCATGGCGGGGGCCGTGAGCGCCCTCGGCGTCGCGCGCCTGCACGGGACGTGGCGGTCACTCGCCGGCCTGTCGGTCCTGCTCTGCACCATCGGCACCGCCCTCACCCTCACCCGCTCGATCTGGCTCGGCACCGTGCTGGGGCTGCTGGCGGTGTGCGTCCTCGAGCGCCGACTGCGCCTGCCGGCTCTCGTGCTCACGGTGTCGACGGCACTCGTGGGCGTCGTGGTCGTCGCCTCCGTCCCGACCCTGCAGGAGTCCTTCACCGACCGTGCCACGACCTCGCGGTCCCTCTTCGACCGTGCCAACACCAACGCCGCGGGGCTCAGAGTCGTCGAGGACCGGCCGCTGACCGGCCTCGGCTGGACTCGCTTCGCGGCCGGGGAGGGCATGGACTACATCCGACAGGCCGACGACTACCCGTTGACCAATGTGCGCATCGAGATCCACAACGTGCCGCTGTCGCGGGCGGCGGAGACGGGCCTGCCGGTGGCCCTGGCGTACGTCGTCGCCGTCCTGCTCTCCCTCGTCACGCCGCTGCTGCGACACTACGACGGGGAGCAGCACGGCTGGCGCCTCGTGGCGGTCGCGAGCGTCCTCATGTGGCTGACGGCCGCGATGCTGAGCCCAGTCCCGTACCCGACCGCCAACTACCTCGTATGGCTGCTCGCGGGCGTTGCGGCGGCACCGGTCCTCACGCGGGACGGCGGGGACCCGTGGGCCGCCGTCCGGCCGCTCAGTCCCCCGACGCCCGCGAGGTGAGGGTCCGCCACATGTCTGCGACCTCACGCCGCACGCGGGGCCACGCGGCGGCGAGAAGCACCCCGACGGCCGCAGCGACGGACCCGGCCACGAGCACGGTGACGACCGCCCCCTGCTCGTCGAGCAGGAGGGCGCTGCCGAGCGCGGCCCCGGCCATGGCAGCTGCGACGAGGAAGGGGCGCACCACCGAGCCGATGACGTCGACGAGCGAGACCGGCGTCCCCCGTCCGGCGAGGTAAAGCCCGACGGGCGCGAGGGCCACGCCGATGACGGCGGTGACCGCGGCGACGCCCTCGATGCCCCACGGTGTGCCGACGAAGAAGCCAGCGATGCCGATCGGGCGGCTCACGAGCGCCCAGCGCGCCCACTGCCACGCTCGCCCGGACGTCGCGTACAGCCATCCGTTGGTGTACCCGACGACACCCGCCAGTCCGGCGATCGAGAGCCACCGGAAGACGGGCACCGCCTCCGTCCACTGCGGACCCAGCATGATGGCGACGACGTCGTCGGCGAGGACGACGAGCACCAGGACGAGCGGCATGCAGACGTAGGAGAGCCCGGCGACGACCGTCAGGTAGTAGCGCCGATACCGCTCGTCGTCGCCCCACAGCGCCCCCAGTGTCGGGCGCATGACGTTGGCGACGGGCTGGAGAACCTGCTCGAGCGGCGCGTGGAGGAGGTTGTACGCCCGCGAGTACAGACCCACCGGCGGGGCGCCGAGGAACGCACCGATGACGACCGCGTCGGCGTTCTTCCCGACGTAGTTGACGAGGTGGAAGCTCGACACCCCGCCGCCGAAGTGGAGCATCCCGCCGATGCCGGAGCGCCGGCGCGGCGGTCCGGGCCGCCACGGCACCGCCGCCCACGCCAGCGCGACCCCGAGCCCGGTCTGGACGATGACCTGTATGACGAGCGCCCAGTAGCCCGCACCGAGAAGGGCGGCGGCGACGGAGGCGAGGATGCCGAAGACTACGGAGACGCCCTGCCGGATCGCGACCTGCCGGTACTGCAGGCGCCGCATGAGCAGGGCGTGGTGCTGGACGCCGAGCCCCGCGAGGGCGAACGACGTCGCCGTGGCGAGCGTGATGCCGAGGAGCTCCTCGCGGCCGAAAGCGAGCGCCACGAGCGGCGCGCTGGCCATGGCGAGAAGCATGAGGACGGTGCCGAGCGCGACGTTGAGCCAGAACAGGGTGCTCGACTGAGCGTGGTCGATGCGCGGACGCTGGATGACGGCCTCGCTGATGCCGAGCGTGCCGACGACCGTGACGAGCCCCGTGATGGCGGTGACGATGGCGACGAGACCGTAGTCGTCGGGGGACAGGATCCGCGCGAGGACGGGGATGCTCGCCAGGCGGACGGCGTAGGCGATGCCCTGGGTGCCGACGTTCCACGCGATGCCGCGGGCGCTGCGACCGCCGGCGCCCGCCATCTCCGGACGCTCGAGTGCGGCGTCGCGCGCCGCGTGGCGTGCCTCGCGGCGGGCGGCCTGCCGGGCGGCGGAGCGGGCACCGGCGCGCGTCCGGAAATCCGCCGTCACGCGGTGGGCGTCCGCGACGGGACACGGGCCAGCCAGACCTCCGCCTCGGCGCGCACGTCCTGCGGGACCTGCGCCGCGGCCCACCGCTCGGCGCGCTGCCGGAGCACACCGGGAGCGGCCGCGGCGACCGCGGCTCGGGCGATCAGGCGGGGTTCGCGCCGGCGCACCGCCAGGCCGGCGTAGGTGCGCGCAGCGTCCCAACGCCGCCCGGAGCGCAGCTCGAGGTCGCCCCAGATGAAGTCCCAGCTGTCGAAGTCGCCCTCCACGCCCTGCTCGGCCTGCAGCCGCTCGAGGCGAGGACGCAGGGCCGCCTTCGCGGCCCGGCCGTTGGCGGTGCCGCGGGACAGGCCGCCGCCGTGGACGAGGTAGCCGACAACAGGTCGGTCGACCACAGCGAGCGGCGCGACCAAGGAGACTCGGACCCACATCTCGTAATCGCCGTGGTGGCGCATGTCCTCGTCGAACCCACCGACCTCCTCGACCACGGAGCGGGCGACGACCGTGCCGGAGCCGCCGCCGGGGATGAGGTTGGTCGCGACCTGGCGGCGCTGCATGCCGGGCGGCGGGGGGGCCTGCCACGACAGGATGCGCAGGTCGTCGTCGACGGATACCGCGCCCGCCGTCACCCAGCCCGCTCCGGGCGTCTGCTCCACGGCGGCCAGCTGGGCGCTCAGCTTGTCCGGGGCCCACAGGTCGTCGTCGTCGAGATAGGCGACCCACGACGCCGTCGTGGCGGCGGCGCCGGCATTGCGCGCGGCGCACGGCCCCCCGTGCGGCCGCGGAGACGGCACCACCCGGAAGCGGGGGTCGCCGAGGGCATCGACGACGCGCTCGGCGACGCCGCCCTCGCCGTCGTCGACGACGACGACCTCGAGGTCCACGCCGGTCTGCCACGCGACCGTGCGCAGGGTGCGGTGGAGCAGGTCGGGACGGTCGTGCGTCGGCACGACCACGGCGACGTCCGCCCCCATCACGCCCTCCCGTCCGTTGCTGGCACGAGTCGAGAGTACGGGCGGCTGCCGAGAGCGGCGTCCGGCGGGGGCCTGGTCACCGCCGGGCCGGAGAACTCAGACGGGCTCCGGCTGTGGTGCGCCGTCGCGGAATCCGACCACCCGCGCCGGGGAGCCGACGACGATCGCACCGGCCGGGACGTCGCGGGTGACGACCGACCCTGCACCGACGATCGCCCCGTCCCCTATCGTCACGCCCGCCACGACGACGACCCGCACCCCGAGCCACGCACCGTCGCCGATGACGACGTCCCGCTCGCGCCGCGGCTGGTCCATGATGTGGGTCCCCCAATGGCTGCCGTAGTCGCTGGCGGTGATGAACACCTCGGGTGCCAGGACGCAGCCGTCGCCGAGTCTGATCCGACCGCTGCCGTCCCCGGCCCACAGCGCGGAACGCTCGCCGATGTACACCCGCTGGCCGACCGTGATGCGCTCGGCGTTGCGCAGGCTCACGTTCGGCGACATGTGCAGGTCCGGCCCGGCCGTGATCAGGCGGCGTTCCTCGACGTGCCCCCAGGCGTAGAGATGGACGAGGCGGAGAACGTGAAGCCACGTGCGGGGGTCCAGCAGACGGAGTGCGGCGCGTGTCGTGGTCGTCACAGAGGTCCCCTTCCCTGCCACGGCAGAGCAGGACCGTAGCCGGACCCGCTGGCGCTGACCAGGCCCGAGGCCGGGACCAGGCAGGTGCAGTGGGCGTCATGAGCGGGTACCGCCATCCATGCCGTCCCGCGCACCGAGTGGACCCGACGAAGCGCGCCACGTACTGTCGGAGCCAGCCACCGTTGGCCGGGTGGCGTCGACCACCCGTCTGGGTGGTTTTTCCTTTTTCCAGGAGGCCACGTGACGCACACGCTATCGGTCGTGGTGCCCGCGCACGACGAGGCAGAGGTCGTCGCCCGCTGTCTGTCCTTCCTCGCCGAGATGCCCGAGGGCGAGGTCCTCGTCGTAGTCGCAGCCAACGGCTGCTCCGACCGGACCGCGGCCGTTGCCCGTAGCGCCGCCGGCGACCGCCGCGACGTCGTCGTCCTGGACCTGCCGGAGCCCGGGAAGGTGCGCGCCCTGAACGCCGCGGACGAGGTGGCTGGTGACGTCTTCCCCCGCGTCTACCTGGACGCGGACGTCGTCGTCGACGCGGCCGCTTTGCGCGGGCTGCGCGACGCCCTCACCGCCTCCGACGCCCCGCGTGTCGCGGCCCCGGCGCCCCGCTTCCGGCTCGACGGCCGTCCGTGGCCGGTCCGTGCCTTCTACGACGTCTTCACGCGTCTGCCCTACGCCCGCGAGGGCCTCGTCGGGCTGGGCGTGTACGCGCTCAACGCTGCTGGCCACGCGCGCCTCGGCCACTTCCCCGACCTCGTCGCGGACGACCTCTATGTCCAGCGGCTCTTCGACGCCGACGAGCGGGTCGCGACCCCCGCGGCCTTCGACGTCGAGACCCCGCGGACGACGGCGGCGCTGGTGAGGGTCCGCACGCGTGTCGCGACGGGCAACGCGCAGCTCGCCGCGACGCACGCCGGCGACCGCTTCGCCAGCACGACCGGCGGCACGACGGCCGCGCTGCGCTCCCTCGTCCGCGAGCGGCCCGGGCGCCTGCCCGCCGTGCTCTGCTACGCGCTCCTGACGGTCGCCGCCCGCCTGCGGGCACGGCTCGGTGGTCGGGCCGCGACGGCCCGGTGGGAGCGCGACACGACGACGCGCGCCGCCGCGGAGGAGCCGGGGGGGACCGTGGGGTCCGGCGCCGAGCGCAAGGTGCGCCTGGACATGCTCGACTTCGACGCCGTGACGGCCGACGACGTCGTGGACCGGGTCGTCGCCGACGCCTCGTCGGGCCGAGGCGGGGTCATCGTCACCCCCAACATCGACATCATGCAGCAGTGCCGCGACCCCGAGATGGCGGAGGTGTTCCGCGCCGCCGACCTCGTCGTGGCCGACGGCGCCCCCGTCGTGCTCGCGAGCCGGCTCGTCGGGGACCCCCTGCCCGAGCGCGTCACCGGTTCGGGGCTGGTCCCCCTCCTCTCGCAGGCCGCCGCGGAGCAGGACCTGTCCGTGTTCCTCCTCGGCGCGGCCCCCGGTGTCGCCGACCGCGCCGCCGAGCGGCTGAGGGACGAGGCACCGGGCCTGGACGTCGCCGGCACGTACTGCCCGCCCCTCGGCTACGAGCACGACCCGGAGGAGCTGCGGAAGATCGACAAGGCCGTCACCGCCGTCGCCCCGGACATCGTCTTCGTCGCCCTCGGGGCGGGCAAGCAGGAGCGGCTGTCCCACCGGCTCGCCGACCTGCTTCCGGGCACGTGGTTCCTCGGCTGCGGCGCGGCCCTCACGATGGTCGCCGGCGAGGTGCCGCGGGCGCCGGGCTGGCTCCAGGGCCTGGGCGTCGAGTGGGTGCACCGGCTCGTCATGGAACCGCGCCGCCTCGCCCGCCGCTACCTCGTCGACGACGCGCCCTACGCCGTCCGGCTGCTGCTGTGGTCGGTGCGGAACTCCCGCCGCCGTCCCCTAGCGTCGACTGCGTGAGCCGACGCGTCGCCTACCTGACCGCCGTCTACCCCGCGCTCTCCTGCGCCTTCATCGACCGGGAGGTCGACGCCCTCCGCGCGGAGGGCCGTGAGGTCGTCACCTTCTCCGTGCGCCCGCCGTCGCCGACCGACCTGGGCACCGAGGCGGCGCGCGGGCGTGCGGCCGCGACGCCGACGATCCTCGGCGACGGGGTGCTTCCCGTGCTCGCCGCGGTCGCTCGCCTCGCGCTCCGCCGCCCAGGGGTGCTCGTGCGCGGGCTGCGGCGGGCGGTCGGGACCGGCGCACCGCGCCTGCGGAGCCGAGTGTGGCAGGTCTTCTACCTGCTTGAGGCGGTCCGGCTCCTCGAGCTCATGCGGGCCGCTGAGGTGCGGCACGTCCACGTCCACTTCGCGAACAACGCGGCCGACATCGCCAGGGCCGCGGTCGCGCTCGGCGGGGACCTCGACGGAGCGGGCTCCTGGTCGTGGTCGTTCTCTATGCACGGCCCGACCGAGCTCGAGGACCCGGTCGGCTTCGACGTGGCGGCCAAGGTCCGCTCGGCCGACTTCGTCGCCTGCATCAGCGACTTCTGCCGCAGCCAGCTCATGCGGTGGACGACGCCGCAGGAGTGGGACCGGCTCTACCTCGTGCGGATGAGCGTCGACGCCGAGCGCTACCGGCCGACCGAGAGACCGGATCGCGACCCGGCGGCGCCGTTGCGCGTGCTCTTCGTCGGGCGCCTCGTGCCGGAGAAGGGCCCGAGCGTGCTGCTCGACGCCGTCCGCCGGATGCCCGACGTCCCGCTGGAGGTGCAGGTCGTGGGCGCCGGCGACCTCGCCGACGATCTCGCCGCCGTCGTCGCACGGCATGGTCTGGGCGACCGGGTGCGTCTGGTCGGACCACTCGGCCAGGACGAGCTGCCGGCTCGTTACGGGTGGGCGGACGTGTTGTGCCTGCCGAGCTTCGCCGAGGGCCTGCCGGTCGTCCTCATGGAAGCCATGGCCACGGGTCTGCCCGTCGTCACCACCCCCATCGCGGGAGTGGGCGAGCTCGTCGAGGACGGTGTGTCCGGTCTGCTGTGCCCGCCCGGGCGGGCCGATTTGCTCGCCGCGTGCCTGCGCCGGCTCGCCGAGGACCCGGCCCTGCGTCGGCGCCTCGGCGCCCGCGGGCAGCAGCGGGTGCGCCAGGAGTTCCTCCCCGGCCCGAACGCGGCCGCGCTCGACGCGCTCCTGCCCGGCTGACCTGCCTGCCCGGCTCGACCTGCCTGCCCGGCTGACCTGCCTGCCCGGCTCGACCTGCCTGCCCGGCTCGACCTGCCTGCCCGGCTCGACCTGCTGCCCGGCTCGACCTGCTGCCCGGGTCGATCCGTTCCTCGCTCAGGCGGCGGCGAGCGGGAAGCGGCTGGCCCGGCGGGCGGCGAACAACTGCAGGAGCGGAAGCCACGTGCGCGGACGGCGCGCGAGCCACCCCAGCCTCGCTCGCGCCTCGCCGCTGCGACCGGCGCGCTGCGCGGCCCTGGCCTCGTCCCAGTGGACGCGGGCGTAGGCCTGCTGGCGCAGCCGGGCGTCCATCCAGGAGCTGGTGGCGTGGGAGTCGATGATGTCGTCGAAGCAGCGGCGCGTGGCGTCCCAGTCGCTCGAGGCCTGCGTGTCGTGCATGTGGTAGAGCACCGTCGGCCGCGGCAGCGCGACCCCCGGCGCGCGCTCCATGACGCGCAGCCACAGGTCAAGGTCCTGCGCGCGCGGCAGCGGCCGGAACCCGCCGACGCGGTTCAACAGCTCCCGGCGGACCATGGTGCCGCTCGTCGTGATGACGTTCCCGGGCACCAGTAGCCGCCTCGGGCTGAGCCGTAGCGGACGCCGCCACGCGTTGCCCATGACGAGGCCGGTCGTCGTCACCGACGGCGCGGTCACGAGACCCTCCCCCTCCCCGGCGGCGACGAGGAGCTCGAGGTGGCGCGGGAGCCACTCGTCGTCGGAGTCGAGGAAGGCGACCCACGTCGCGGTGGCGTGCGTGATGCCGGCGTTCCGGGCGCGCCCGCTGCCGCCGTTCTCCGGCATCCGCACGAGCGTGGCGCCGTGGGCGAGGGCGACGTCCGGGCTGGCATCGCTGCTGACGTCGTCCACGACGACGACCTCGGTCGGCCGGACGGTCTGCGTGGCGACGCTGCGCAGGGCCCGGTCGAGCATCTCCGCGCGGTCGCGCACCGGGACGACCACGGCCACGTCGACCGTCGGGCGCCCGTCCCTTGCCGGTACGTCCGGCGTCCGCTGCTCGAGCGTCATCAGTAGGCGCCCCGCGCCTGGAGAACGGCGACCACGGTCCGGGCGAGGATGCGCAGATCGAAGCCGAGCGACCAGTTCTCGACGTACCGGACGTCGAGGCGCGTCGACTCCTCCCACGAGAGGTCGGAGCGGCCGTTGACCTGCCAGAGGCCGGTGATGCCCGGCGGCACCAGCAGGCGCCGCATCGTCGTGGCGTCGTACTCCTCGACCTCGCTGGGCAGGGGTGGGCGAGGTCCCACTACGGACATGCTGCCGAGGGCGACATTGAGCAGCTGCGGGAGCTCGTCCAGCGACGTCCGCCGGAGGAAGCGGCCCACCCGCGTGACGCGCGGGTCGTCCTGCATCTTGAACAACGGACCGGCGCCCTCGTTGTCGCCGACGAGCGCCAGGAGCCGCGCCTCGGCGTCGGCGTGCATCGTCCGGAACTTGAGGATGGTGAAGGGCCGGCCGTTGCGACCAACGCGGACCTGCCGGAACAGGGCCGGCCCGGGGCTGTCGAGCCGGATCGCGAGCCCGACGACCAGGAACACCGGCGAGAGCACGAGCAGAGCCAGCCCAGCGGCGAACCTGTCGCCGAGCGCCTTGACGAAACGGCGGGGACCGCCGAGCTCGGGTGGGGAGAGGTGGACGACGGGAAGGCCGCAAACGGCCTCCAGTGACACTCTCGGGCCTACGGCCTCGACCATAGGCGGCGCGAGCGCCACTTCTCGGCCCTCGGCGTGGAGCGCTCGCTCGAGGACGTCGATCGCGGTGAGCCGCGCCCCGCCCGAAGGGGCTACGAGCACGAGGTCGGCGTGACTGCGCGCGGCGGCGAGGACGACGTCCTCAGGGCCGGACACGGGGTCCAGCAGCAGCAGGCCGTCCTCGGTGTCCAGGGCAGCGTGGCGCATGCCGCCGGGCTCGGCGGCCGCCACGACGTGCCAGCCGTGGTACCGGTTGCGGTGGATGCGTGCGGCAAGACGGACCGCCTCCTGAGGCTCCCCGACGACCAGAACACGTCGGCGGGTGACGCCGCCGGCGTGACGGCGCTGGAGCTGCTCCCGCATGATCGAGCGGGAGAGCAGGGTGAGGCCGAGCACGAGCGCGACCCCCACGATCCCTACGGGTGCCCAGACCTGCGGTAGGACCAGCCAACCAAGGGTGCCCATCACCGCCAGGGCGACGACACCGGAGACACTGACTCGGTAGTTCTCCGAGGCGCCGTGAACGAGGAAACGGTTCTCGTAGGCCCGGCCGAGCCCGAGGGCGCACACCCACACCGCGGCGACGAGAACGGAGGCGAGGAGCACCGCGACCGGGAAGCTCAATGGACCGGCGAGATTCCAGACCGCCTGCTGACCGACGATGACGGGCGCCAGGGAGCCGACCACGAGGGCGACGAAGAACGCCACCAACGCATCCGCCGCGGCGAGGGCCCGCACGTGCCGCCGATGGGTGGAGCCGAACACCGGTCGGGTCTCGTCCGCAGCGTGAGACACCGAGGGCACATAGGCGCCGACACGTTGGGCGTCACCCGCGCCAGAGGTGGAGGAGTTGGTGGCGGAGGCGGTCCGCACGTCGACAATCCGGGGTGCTACCTCGCCGGCGTCGATCAGCCGACTACCCGGCGCGTCAGCGCGCGACATCTCGTGCTGAGGGGCGCTCACGCACACCCTCGGCCGCGGTCTCGGTCGTGCATTCGGTTCCTCCTGGAAGGGCTGCTCCTTGCGGTCACGACGCCTCTTCCTCGAGCACGACCTACCCAGAGTGCCCCACGCACCGCGGTAGGTCCACCGCTCGCATGCACCGCTACCGCAGACGTCGATCACGTAGTACCCGAACGCGCGCCGACCATGCCGTCGGGAGCGGGACCCGCTCACGACCTTTCGCCCTGAAACCGCTCGCAGGCCCTGCACTCGCAGCAGGATCATCACGTGCAGAAGACCTTCGTGCCGCGTCTGCGGCGAGTTGAGGTCCGCGGCCGGACCGGTACCCCGACACGACAGGAGGAAGTGCGGACCTTCGACGTCTTCGAGACCGTGCTCGTGCGCATGATCTCGCCTCCCGCGGCTGTCTTCGACGTGGTGGGACGACGTGCCGCCTCGGTAGGGCTGCTCGACTGCTCACCGGCCGCCTTCGGACGAGCCCGCCAATGGGCCGAGGCGCGCGCCCTGCGATGGACGGGGGACCGCACTTCGCTCGAGGGCATCTACGCCGAGATGTGCCACGCCCTTCGGCTCGAGCCTGAGGTCGGCCAGCGGCTCGCGGAACTGGAGCTCGAGGTGGAGAGGTCGCTGCTGCGGACATGGCCAGCGGCTCGGCGAATGGTCGATGCGGAGCGTGCCTCGTCCGGCCGGGTCGTCTACGTCAGTGACATGTACCTGCCGGCACGCTTCATCGAGGACCAGCTACGGACCCACGGCCTCTTCACGGACGGCGACGCCCTTTTCGTCTCCCATGCCCATGGCGCCACCAAGCGCACCGGCATGCTGTTCCCGGCCGTCGCCGATGCGCTCGGCGTCCGAACGAGCGACCTGGTCCATCACGGCAACGACGTGCGTAACGACGTCCGCGGCCCGGCCCGCGCGGGCGCGCGAGGCATAGGACTCACCGACGGCAATCCAACGCGCTACGAGCAGACGCTCGAGCAGCACCGCCGCGTGACGGACGGCGTGACCTCCGTGATGGCCGGCTCGGCACGCCTCGCTCGGCTGCATGCTGCTCCCGCGGACGCCCGACAACGTGCGCTGGTCGACGTCGCGGCGGGTGCCATGTCGCCGCTGCTGACCGCCTACGTCGAGTGGCTCCTGGCGCAGGCGGAGCGTCGCGGTCTGCAGCGGCTCTACTTCGTCGCGCGGGACGGGCAGGTTCTCCTCCGCATCGCCCAGCGCCTAGTGGACCGACGCGGGAGGGGGCCCGAGCTCCGCTACCTCTACGCGAGTCGGCTGGTGTGGAATCGCGTCGTGGCATCGCCCTCGCGCCACCCCCAGGCGTGGCACAGCCTCGTCGGTCTGTCGTCCGACGGGGTCAGTGGAATCGAGCTGCTGCGGCGGATAGGCCTGGAAGAGCAGGAGGTGCAGGCCCTGGTCGGTCGTTCGGGCGGCGACCACGACAAGTGGAGCTCGACGACGCAGCGCACCGAGCTCTTCAAGATCTTCAGCGAGGTCGACGCCGACGGCACCTTGGCTCGGGCGGCCGAGCGGAACAAGCAGGACGTCGTCGAGTACCTGGAGCAGGTCGGCCTCTTCGACGACGTGCCTCACGGGTTCGTCGACGTCGGCTGGCGCGGCACGCAGCACGACGTTCTCCTGGAGTTGCAGAGCGAGCGCCGGTCGACACTGGCGCACGGCCTGTTCCTCGGTCTCGAGGAAAGCCTCAGCCAGTGGCGTCATCACCGCGAGGCGTTCCTCCTCGACAGCCGCCTCGCGCCGCGTCCCGCGGATCGGGACGCCGTCCGCGGCCTGTCCCCCCACGCGGGACCCGCGGGCGTGGCGTTGCCGCACACCTACTTCACGCTGATCGAGATCTTCTGCTCGGGTGACCATGGCACCCTTGTCGACTACGCCCGCAGGCCCGATGGCGCGGTGGAGCCGGTCTTCGGCGCCGCCCGCGAAAAGCTCACCGCCGAGTGGGGGCTTCCGCTGCTCTGGGACACCCTCGACTCCTACCTGGATGCCTACCTCGACGCCGACGAGTGCGGCTTGCTCGACTCACGGCACGTCGACGTACTGGACCCGCTCGTAGCCGTGCTCAGACAGTTCTGGGACCGGCCGACCCGAGACGAGGTGCGCGCCTGGTCGACGTTCCCGTGGGAGGTGGGGCAGGGCGCGGCAAATCGGACCGTGCCCCTGGCTGCCCCCTTCCGGGTGTGGGCGACGGCACGGGCCGTCGCCAACGAGTTCCCCTCCACCGCCGGGGCCAGGCTGGTACTGGCACGACGGAGGAAGGCCGAGTGGCTCCCCGCCTCGCTGCGTCTCAGCACGGTGCCCGCTCGCCTCGTTCACCGTCCCCGAGCGACGCTGCTAGACCTGGCGGGGCGCGGCGTGCGGTCGGCTCGGCGGCGTCTCTACTCGATGGCCGTTGCACTGCGGACGCGGCTCGCGGAGGAACGCAACCGGGCCCGGCTGGTCGACCGCTCCGGCGGTCCCGTCGACGCGACGAGCGCCGCGACGACCGGGGCCGGCGGGGTCCGGGCCGAGTAAGCCCGCTCAGCCCCCGTGCGGCTCGAACAGGGACGTCACCGACCCGTCGTCGAAGATCTCCCGGATCGCGCGGGCGAGCAGGGGTGCGATGGACAGCACCGTGAGCCGCGAGAACTGCTTGTCCGCGGTGATGGGCAGCGTGTTGGTGACGACGACCTCGTCGATCGGCGAGTTCGACAGCCGCGACACCGCCGGGCCGGACAGGATCGCGTGCGTCGCCGCGACGATGATGCTCGCCGCACCGTTCGCCTTGAGCGCCTCCGCCGCCTGCACGATGGTGCCCGCCGTGTCGATCATGTCGTCGATGAGGAGGCAGTGGCGGCCCTCGACGTGCTCGGCGCCGACGATCTCGTGGACCTGCACCTTGTTCGGCACGCTCGGGTCGCGGCGCTTGTGGATGATCGCGAGCGGGGCGCCGAGCCGGTCCGACCACACGTCGGCGGTGCGGACCCGGCCCATGTCGGGGCTCACGATCGTCAGCGACTGCCGGTCCACGCGCGTCGTCACGTAGTCCGCGAGCACCGGCAGCGCCCACAGGTGGTCGACCGGGCCGTCGAAGAAGCCCTGGATCTGGGCGGCGTGCAGGTCGACGCTGATGAGGCGGTCGGCGCCGGCGGTGGAGAACAGGTCGGCGACGAGACGGGCGCTGATGGGCTCCCGGCCGCGGTGCTTCTTGTCCTGCCGGGAGTAGCCGAAGAACGGTGCGACGACGGTGACCCGCTTCGCGGAGGCGCGCTTGAGGGCGTCGACCATGAGCAGGTGCTCCATGAGCCACTGGTTGATCGGCGCGGTGTGGGACTGGAGGACGAACACGTCGCAGCCGCGGACGCTCTCGGCGAAGCGGACGTAGATCTCGCCGTTGGCGAAGTCGTACGCCGTCGTGCTCACGACGTCGGCGCCGAGGTGCTCGGCGACCTCCTTCGCCAGCGACGGGTGCGCCCGCCCGCTCACGAGGACGAGGCGCTTCTCCGGCGTGCTGATGATCGGCTTCACCGCTGGTCTCCCTGGTCGCCGGAACGGGTGGCGCGGGCCGCGGCGTCGGCCGCCGCGCTGCCGGGTCGCTTCTGCTCCACCCAGCCCTCGACGTTGCGTTGCGGCGCCACCGTCATGGCGAGCGCCCCGGGCGGGACGTCCTTGCGGACGATCGTGCTCGCGGCGGTGTAGGCGCCGTCCCCGACGGTCACCGGCGCGACGAGCATCGTGTCGGAGCCGATGCGGACGTGGTCCCCGACCGTCGTGCGGTGCTTGGTCACGCCGTCGTAGTTGACGAAGACCGTCGCGCACCCGATGTTCGAGCCCTCGCCGATCGTCGCGTCGCCGACGTACGACAGGTGCGGCACCTTCGACCTGGCGCCGATCTGCGCGTTCTTCGTCTCGACGAACGCCCCGAGCTTGCCCCGCTCTCCCAGGTCGGTGCCGGGGCGGAGGTAGGCGAACGGCCCGATCGTCGCGCCGGCCCCGAGCACCGCGCCGCTGCCGTGGCTGCGGACGACGCTCGCGCCCTCCCCGACCTCGCACGCGCTGAGCGTCGTGTCCGGGCCGACGGTGGCGCCGGCGCGCACGACGGTGCCGTCGTGCAGCTGGGTGCCGGGCAGGAGGGTGACGTCCTGCTCGAGGACGACGTCGGTGTCGACCCACGTGGTGGCGGGGTCGACGACGGTGACACCGGCGCGCATGTGCACCTCGAGCGTGCGGCGGTTGAGGAGCGCGCCCACGGCGGCGAGCTGGACGCGGTCGTTGACGCCGTCGACCTCGTGAGGGTCCGCGACGGGCACGCCGACGACGCCGAGACCGCGGCTGCGGGCCTCGCCGACGACGTCGGTGAGGTACTGCTCGCCCTGCGCGTTGGCGCTGCCGAGCGCCGGGAGGACCTCCCGGCACAGGTCGAGGTCGATCGCCCAGATGCCGCCGTTGACCTCGCGGACGGCCCGCTGGTCGTCGCTCGCGTCCTTGTGCTCCACGATGCCGGTGACGGCCCCGTCGCCGTCGCGCAGGACCCGGCCGTACCCGGTCGGGTCGTCGAGGACGGCGGTCATGACGGCGACGGCGGCGCCCGGATCGGCGTCGAGCAGGGCCCTCAGGCTGACGGTCGTGACGAGGGGCACGTCGCCGGAGGTGACGAGCACCCGACCGGTCAGCCGCGGCAGCCCCGCGGCCTCACGAGCGGCGTCGAGCGCCTGCACGCCGCACCACAACGCGCGCCCTGTGCCGGGGACCTCGTCCTGGTCGGCGACGACGAGGTCGCGGTCGAGGGCGGTCGCGAGCTCCCCGACGTGCCCGGCGACGGCCTCGCGCTCGTGCCGGACGACGACCGCGACCGTCCCGGCGAGCGGGGCGGCGGCGGCGAGCGCGTGGCCGAGCAGGCTGCGCCCGCCGACGCGGTGCATGACCTTCGGGGTCCGCGAGCGCATCCGCGTGCCCTGACCGGCGGCGAGGACGACGAGCGCGGCGGCCGGTGCTGCTTCGGGCACGGCGAGGCCTCCCAGGTGGGGCGGTCGGGGACACGGCGACTCTATCGGCCACCGGACGGCCCGGCCGCCGCCCGCTCCGCCCCCCGGATTCGAACCGGGACCGCGAGGCTCCAAAGGCCTGCGTGCTGCCGTTACACCAGGGCGGACCACCGGCGCGGGCACCGGCCGGGCCAGTGTGCCGTGGCTAGCCTTGCCCCGTGGACCTGACCATGCTTCGCGAGGCCGCGACGGCGGTCTTCACCGGCGAACCGGTCGCCGCCGCCTACCTCTTCGGGTCCCGCGCCAGGGGTGACGAGCGCCCCGACAGCGACGCCGACGTCGCCGTCCTGCTCGACGGGACCGTCCCGCCGCATGACCGACTCGACCTGTCGCTTCGACTGGCAGGGGCTCTCTCACGCGCGGTGCGACTCGACGTCTCCCCGCTCGTCGTGCTGGACGACGCACCCCTGCGACTGCAGGGTCGGGTCCTGCGGGACGGCGTAGTGATCTTCGTCTCCGACGACGACATGCGCGTCCGGTACGAGACGACGACTCGCTCCAGCGCCGCCGACTACGAGATCGTCGCCGAGCGTCTCGACCGCGAGCTGCTGGCCGCCCACGCGCGCGGCGACAGGTGAACGTCGCCGACCCGGCGGTCCTCGCCGGGCTGCTCGACAGGCTTACCGCCGAGCGTGCCGACCTCGAGCGACTCGCCGCTGTCGAACCGGACGTGCTGCTCGGCGACGTCGACAGGCTCAAGTCGGTGAAGTACGGATTCGTCGTCGCGATCGAGGTCTGCATCGACGTGTGTCACCACGTCGTCGCGCGGGCCGGGCTGCGCTCGCCCTCGACCTACGCGGACGCCTTCGCGGTGCTCGCGGAAGCGGGACTGCTCGACGACGGACTCGCCGCGACCCTCGCCGACATGGCCGGCTTCAGGAACCTCCTGGTCCACGGCTACGCCCGTGTCGAGGACCGCCGTGTGGTCGAGATCCTCCGGAGTCGCCTGGGGGATCTGGCCGCCTTCCAGCGCGCGGCGGCGCTGCTCTGAGGCACGGCTGTCGGGGGGCCTCGAGTGCAACCGGCACACTGGAGCCCGTGGAGCAGGACGCACGACGGTCGGAGACCGCGGACGTCGGCGTCGACGAGCAGGCCGTCGACCCGGCGCGGCTCGTGCTGTCCGGCGACACCGGTCGGGCGCGCGTCTCGCGTCGCTCCCGCATGACGGGAAGCCAGCGCCGTGAGCAGCTCGTCGACATCGGGCGCCGTCTGTTCGCCGAGCGCGGGGTCGAGGGCACGACCGTCGAGGAGATCGCCGCGGCGGCCAAGGTCTCCAAGCCCGTGGTGTACGAGCACTTCGGCGGCAAGGAGGGCCTCTACGCCGTCGTCGTCGACCGGGAGGTCCAGCAGCTGCTCGGGCTCATCACGTCCCAGCTCGTCGCCGACGCCCGGCCGCGCGTGCTCCTGGAGGGCGCGGCGCTCGCGCTCCTCGACTACATCGAGCAGCACCCCGACGGCTTCCGCATCCTCGTGCGGGACTCCCCCGTCGCGCAGTCCACCGGGACGTTCTCCTCGCTGCTCGGGGACACCGCCACCCAGGTCGAGCACGTCCTCGTCGACGCCTTCGCCGCCCGGGGCCTCGACCGCAGGACCGCCCCGATGTACGCGCAGATGCTCGTCGGCATGGTCGCGATGACGGGCCAGTGGTGGCTGGACTCCCGCCGCCCGAAGAAGGCGGAGGTCGCCGCCCACCTCGTCAACCTCGCGTGGAACGGCCTGTCCGGGCTCGAACCGAAGCCGCGGCTCACGCGTCGGCGCTGACCCGGCGGCCGGCCCGGCGGCTAGGTTGGCCCGCATGGCGGGGACGACCGACGAGCGCGGGGGCGGCGCGGACGAGGTCGACCGTGTCGTCGCGGCGTGGCGCCGGGTGCGCCCCGACCTCGACGTCGCCCCGCTCGAGGTGCTGTCGCGGGTGTCGCGCCTCGCCCACCACCTCGACCGCGCGCGCGCCTCGACCTTCGACGCCCACGGCCTCGAGCGCTGGGAGTTCGACGTCCTCGCCGCGCTGCGGCGCGCGGGGCCGCCGCACCGCCTCACGCCGTCGCAGCTGCTGCCGCAGACCCTCGTGACGAGCGGGACGATGACGACCCGCATCGACCGGCTGACCGCCCGGGGGCTCGTCGAGCGTGGCTCGGACCCCTCCGACCGACGGCTCGTCCTCGTCGGGCTCACCGAGGCGGGACGGGAGCTCGTCGACGCCGCGATGGCGTCGCTGCTCGAGCGCGAGCGCTCGTTCCTCGACGGGATGCCCCGGCGCGACCGGGAGCGGCTCGCCGACCTGCTCCGCGCCCTCGTGAGGCCGTTCGAGCGCTGAGGGCCTAGCGGTCCGCGGCGACCGGACCGGGCGCCGACGCGCCCCGCGGCTCGACCGGGAGCCTCCGGGAGAACACCTCGGTGCCGTGACCGGGCTCCTCGAACAGCCGCGCGACCTGGAGGACCGACACCTCGCCGCCGTGGTGCTCCTCGACGTAGCGGCCGGCGTCGCGCTCGGCCATCCGGGCGGCCTCCTGCTCGCTCGAGGCCACCCACAGCGTGATGCGCTCCTCGAGCGCCGCGCCCTCACCACCCGCCCGGCACACGGTCCGCACCGCGTACCAGGCCCTGCCTTCGTCGCCGGCGAGCATCATGGCTGACCTCCTGGTCCAGCAGCAGTGTGGCCCCTGACCGCCTCCCCCGCAGCGGAACCGCCGATCGGGCAGGTCGTCGCGGCGTGCCCGACCGCAGCACCTCACACACCGCGAGGACCCGCCCCTCCACCACCTCCGTGGCCGCTCACGCGTGGACGAGCGCCCACAGCACCGGCTCGTCGTGGACACTGTCAGCGGAGGGGGTCACGATGTCCGGGATGCGCGGTGGGGGTGGTGCGCGGGCGGCGGCGGCCGTCGTCGCGGTCGCGCTCGTCGTCGGCGTAGTCGCCGCGGCGGGGGTGGACCGCTTCCTCGCGGTCTCCTTCGCCGACAAGGACCCGCTCGTCGCGGCGGCCCGCAGCCCGCTCGACGTCGAGCCCGTCGCGCCGCTCGGCACCGTCGCCGTCGCGCCGCTGCCGGCCGGCCACGAGGACGACCCGCTCCTCACCCTCGCGCGCACCGCACTCGCCACGGCGATCGAGGACCGGGACGGCACGACCGCCGGCACGACCGCCGCCGCTGGGGCGCGCGCCGACGCGACGGTGACGCTCGCGCTCGAGGGCGAGGTCCCCGACGGCGCCGACCCCGCGGTGCACACCGTCGCCCGCGACGGCTCGACGGTCGCGCTCGCCGCACCCGACCGCCGCGGCCTCGCGCAGGCGATGTTCCGGCTCGCCGACCGGTTCGCGGCGGGCGAGGACCTCGCCGACGTCGCGCCGGGACCGACGCGGGTGGCGCCGGCGCTCGACCGCCGCTTCGTCGACACCGGCGCCGTCGGCGTCGTCCCCGACCCCGCCGCCTACGCCGCGCAGGACGACTACGTCCACGCCTCCGGGGCGCTCGGCGAGGCCGTGCTCCCGGCCGAGCCGTGGCTCGACCCCAATGCCCTCGACCGGGTCGACGCGCAGTGGCGCGCGTACGTCGACCGGATGGTGGCGTACGGCTACGACGGCGTCGTCGTCCCCGGCTTCCTCGAGTACGTGACGTTCGCCGGGGTCGGCGACGGGCACGCGGTCTACCCGGCCGGCAGCCCGTATGTGGGGCGGGCGGAGGCGATGCGCGCACAGGTCGGCGCGATGTGGGCGTACGCCGACACCATGGGCATGGACGTCGTGATGGTGACGGACATGCTCGCGCTCACCGAGCCGCTCGAGGCCTACCTCGAGGCGCAGCCGGGCGGGCTCGACGCGGACTCCGTCCGGCTGTGGGACGTCTACGCCGCGGGCCTCGACGAGCTCCTGCGCGAGATGCCGTTCGTCGACGGGCTCATGATCCGCGTCGGCGAGGCGGGCGCGGTCTACAACCTCGACGGCTGGGACTACTACTCCGCGCTCGAGGTGACGACCGACGCGCAGGTCCGCGCCATGCTCCACACGTTCGGCGACGTCACCGCCGCGCACGACGCCGACCTGTTCCTGCGCAGCTGGAGCGTCGGGGTCGGCGAGGTCGGCGACCTCCACACGAACCCCGACACGTACGAGCGGGTGCTCGGGGACGGCAGCCTCGACGACGTCGTCGTGTCGACGAAGTTCGTCGCGGGTGACTTCGACTCCTGGCTGCCGCTCAACCCGACCCTGCTCGCAGGCGACCAGGACCGCCTCGTCGAGATCCAGGCCCGGCGCGAGTTCGAGGCGTTCTCCGCCTTCCCGAACGACACCACCGGCGACCACGCCGCCGCGCTGCGGCAGGTCGCCGCCGCCGACGCCGGCCTCGACGGGGTGTGGGTGTGGACGCAGGGCGGCGGCCCGCAGCGCGCCGGGCCCATGTCGCTGTACCTCACGACCGGCTGGTGGGAGCCGTACGACCTGCAGGTGTGGACGTCGGCGCAGCTCGCGTGGGACCCGCAGGCCGACGTCGACGCCCTCGAGCGCGGCTGGCTGCGCCGCACGTGGAGCGAGGAACCCGAGACGGTGGCCGCGCTGTCCGGCGTGCTCGCCCGCTCCCGCGCGGCCGTCCTCGACGGGCTGTACGTCCGCACGTTCGCCGAGCAGGAGGTCCGCGCCTTCGGGCTCGAGCCCCCGCCCATGCTGTGGGTCTTCAAGTGGGACCTCGTGAGCGGGGACACCGCGACGTGGGCCGCGATCTCGCAGTCGTCTCGCGGCCGGGTCGGGGAGGCGCTCGCCGCCGGTGACCGGGCCGTCGCCACCGTCGACGGCATGCGCGCCGACGTCGCCGCCCTCGACCCGGCGACGTTCCGCGACCCGCGCCAGCACGCGCAGCTCCGGCGCTCCCTCGACTACGAGCGCGACCTGTTCGTCACCCTCGACGCCTACCGGGAGGCGATGCTCCTGCGTCACGAGCACCTCGCGACCGGGTCGGCGGACACGCTCGCCCGCGCCGAGGCCGCGGCGGCGCGCTACCGGGTCCTCGCCGACGCCCACGAGACGCGGTGGACGGGCGACCTCGACTTCCCGCCCTACGAGCTCGCCGCCGCCGACCGCGGCCTCGACCGGCTCGAGGCCCGCACCGCGTCGGTGTGGGGCGCCCGCCTGCTGCTCGTCCTCGTGGGGCTCGCCGTGGCGCTGCTGCGTCCGCTGCGGCGGGCGGCCCTGCTGCCGTGGCGGCTCGATCCCGCGACGTGGGGGGCGGCGGGTCCCACGACGCGGGCCGCGACCCTCGCGGTGCCCCTCGCCGTCGTGACGGGCGCCCACGCCGCGTTCGGCTCGTGGAGCTCGCCGCTGTGGACGGCGCTCGCGGTGACGACGGCGCTCGCCGGTGTCGGCACGGCCGCGCTCATGTCGGTGGCCCGACGGCGCTGGGACGCCACCGGTCGCACGCCCGGGTCGCGGACCTGGCCGAGCCCCGGGCTCGTGGTCGCCTCGGTGGCCGGCCCGCAGCTCGTCGGGGTCGTGCCGCTGCTCGTCGCCGTCGCGTGGCGCGGGCCCGTGGGCGCGTGGACGGGTTTCTGGCTCGACCCGACCGCCCGCTCCGCCTACGTCGTCGCCCTCGTCGTCGTGCTCGTCTGGGTGCTGCTCGCGCCCGCGCTCGCGGCCACGACCGGCCGGTGGGGGGCCGGTGCCGTCGCGGCGGCCGCCGCCGGCGGCCTGCTCGTGTGGCCCGGGCTGCTCGGCGTGCTCGCGGGCACGGAGCGCGCGCTGACGGCCCTCAACGACGAGCTGCAGGTCGTGCCGGCCGGGCTGTCGCGCATCCTCGGGATCACGGTCCACCTCGGCATCCCGACCGCACTGCCCGTCGCCGTCCTCGCGGCGGGGACGGTCCTGCTGGCGGTGGCGGTGGGCCTCCTGCTGCTCGCCGGGCGTCGCGCCGCGGTCGGCGCCGGCCGACCGGCAGCCCCTCAGCCCTCGACCGCCTCCGCGACCGTCAGCCACTCCGCCTCGACCTGAGCGCGTTCGGCCTCGACGGCGCGCAGCCGGGCGTCGAGCTCGAGGACCCGGTCCGGGTCGGTGGCGTGGGCGACGAGGTCGGTGTGCAGCGCCTCCTCCTGGGCGGTGAGCCGCTCGAGGCGACGCTCCAGCCGGGTGAGGTCCTTGCGGGCGGTGCGCAGGTCCGCCGCCGACAGCCCGGGCGCAGCCGACGACGCAGCCGACGACGCGCCCGCCGGCGTCACAGGAGCCTGGCCCGGTGCGGCGCGTCGCTCGAGGTACTCCTCGACGCCGCGCGGCAGGTCCCGGAACGTGCCGTCGCCCAGCAGGCCGACCTGCCGGTCCGACAGCCGCTCGAGGAGGTACCGGTCGTGGCTGACGACGACGAGGGTGCCCGCGAAGGAGTCGAGGACGTCCTCCATGGCGGCGAGGGAGTCGGTGTCGAGGTCGTTCGTCGGCTCGTCGAGCAGCAGGACGTTCGGCCGCTCGAGCAGGAGCCGGAGCAGCTGCAGGCGGCGCCGTTCCCCGCCGGACAGCTCCGCGACCGGCGTCCACTGCCGCTCGCGCGGGAAGCCGAGCTGCTCGACGAGCTGGCTCGCGGTCATCTCCTTGCCCGCGACGACGGTGCTCTGCGCGACGTCGGCGACGGCCTCGACGGCGCGGCGGTGCGCGACGACGTCGAGCTCGTGGAGGTCCTGGCTCAGCACCGCGACCTCGACGGTCTTCCCGCGCTTCACCCGCCCCGCGTCGGGCGCCTGCTCGCCGGTGAGCAGCCGCAGGAGGGTCGTCTTGCCGGCACCGTTGGCCCCGACGACGCCGTAGCGCTCCCCCGGCGCGAGCCGCCACGTCACGTGCTGCAGCAGGGGCGGGCCGCCGCGCGGGTGCTCGACGCGGACGTCCTCGAGGTCGATGACGTCCTTCCCGAGCCGCGCGGCCGCGAGCCGCTGCAGCGCGACGCTGTCGCGCGGCGGGGGCTCGTCGTCGATGAGGGCGGCGGCGGCGTCGAGGCGGAACTTCGGCTTGCTCGTGCGCGCCGGCGCCCCGCGGCGCAGCCACGCGAGCTCCTTGCGGACGAGGTTCTGCCGCCGCTCCTGGGTGACGGCGGCGACGCGCTGCCGCTCGGCGCGCGCGAGCACCCACGCCGCGTAGCCGCCCTCGTAGGCGTCCACCTCGCCGTCGTGGACCTCCCACGTCCGCTCGACGACGGCGTCGAGGAACCACCGGTCGTGGGTGACGACGACGAGCGCGCCGCGCCCGGTCGCCGACCGGGCTCGCAGGTGGTCGGCGAGCCACGCGACGCCGTCGACGTCGAGGTGGTTGGTGGGCTCGTCGAGGAGGAGCACGTCGGGGTCGGCGACGAGCACGCGGGCGAGGGCGACCCGGCGCAGCTGCCCGCCGGAGAGCGCGTCGGTCGCGGCGTCGAGCCCGCCGACGCCGTTGCCCTCGAGGTCCCCGAGCAGCCCGCCGACGACGTCCCGGACGCGGGCGTCGCCGGCCCACTCGTGCGCCGCGAGGTCCCCGAGGACCGTCTCGGCGACCGTGGCCCCGGAGGGTGCGTCACGCTGGTCGAGCATGCCGACGTGCGTGCCGCTGCGGACCGCGACCCGGCCGGCGTCGGGCTCGAGGCGCCCGGCGAGGACCCGCAGCAGCGTGGACTTGCCTCCGCCGTTGCGGCCGACGACGCCGACCCGGTCGCCGTCGTCGACCCCGAGGGACACGTCGTCGAGGAGGACGCGGTCGGGCAGGGCGACGTGGACGCCGGTGCAGTTGACGAGGTTGGCCATCGCGGGGAGACGCTACGCGTTGCCACGCAGCCGCAGGAGCGGCCACCTCTCACACGGGCTCGGGACGTCGCGCCACCAGCTCGGCACCCACCAGCCCCGCCGCACGCGAGCGGATCTCTGAGTCGCTGTGCTCACGGCGTCGCAGGTCGGCGAGCGCCGTGGTGTACGGCTCCTTCGCCGAGTACCACTCGAGGGCGATGTCGTCCGGGTCCCGGGCGTTGAGGTGGTAGCCGAGACCGCCGTCCGTGACCGGCGTGTGCGGGACGCCGCACGCGACCAGCCTCGCCTCCCACGCCCTCAGCTCCGTGACATCGCGCACCGTGAATCCAAGGTGGTCGAGGCCCGGCCGCAGATGGCTGAAGCGGTCGCCCGGTCGCGGTTCGTGGCGCACGAGGCCGAGGGTGAGGCCACCGCGCCGGGCCATGCACACGAGACCCTGCTCGTGCTCGAGCACCACGACGAGCCCGACGACACCGCACCAGAAGGCTTCGCTCCTCGACAGATCGGTGACGGTCAGGCTGACGTGGTCCACGCCCCGCACCTCCGGGGCGGTGCTCACCATCTCTCCTCCCGGACGCCGAGGAGCGTGGCCCCGACCGCGGCGACGAGGAGCAGCTGCAGGGCCTGCACGACGTCGGTGAGGCGTCCGCTGGGGACGGCGAAGACCAGCACCGTGGTGACGGCGAGCGCTACGGGCAGTACTCGACCGACGCGGTCCGCCCGCCACAGCCCTACGCAGACTGCGAGCGTGCCGAGGCCGGCGAGCACCGTTCCCGCCGCCACCGGGCCGTAGAGCGGACCGATGTCGGCCCGCACCGTCTCGAGCAGCGTCGTGGCGGACCCCGAGAACGCAGGGTCACCGGCGTACCAGACGAGGACACCGAACGCGAAGGGTCCCGACGCCGCGAGCGGCGCGCCGACGAGTAGCAGGACAGCGCCACCGTCGACCCACGCTCGCCCTCGTCCGCGCACGAGCACGCACCCGGCGAGAGCGAACGCCGCGAGCGCGAGCGCGGTGAGGAGGCCGTCGACGACTCCACTCGCCCACACCGCCTCGCGGACGGGCACGAGCAGGCTGTGGTCGAAGGTGTTGCGCGGGGCGCCGGGCCGCCAGAGCAGGATGGCAGCGAGCCCGACGGCCGGCAGCGTCGCGCCGGCTGCGAGGAGCCGTCGGCGTGCACGCCCCCCGGGTGGCAGCGGTCGAGCACCCCGGACGGGGGCCCGGCGGGGCTGCCTCGAGGCGTTCGGCGGACCGGACTCCCCGCCGGGCGCGACCGGGGCGGGCGCTCGGTCCGGAGTCGCGGTCACGGCCGCCTCCCGTGCGTGCTGGGGGTCTCCGGACCGGACCGGAAGGCACGCGCGACGGCGCGCACGTCCAGCGGGGCGCCGAGGGCGAGGGCGGCGGGAGCGGCACCGGAGACGACGGCGCCGAGCAGCCGGACGCAGGTCCGGCGGGCGCGTTCCCGGCGGTCCCGGGAGGTCGAGGTCATGGTGGGTGGGGAGACGGTGTCCATGCGGAGACGTTCGCGCCGCGCACCGCCGCACCGCCTCGGGGAGATCCCCGGGCTCGGGCCGCCGCCGCGCTCCGCGACACCGTCGCCGCGACGGCGTAGCGTCCGCGCCGTGGGTGAGCGCCCGCTGCGGGTCGTGGGCCGCGAGGAGCAGCTGGCGGTGGTCGCGGACGTCGTCGACGCCGCCCGCTCGGGCCGCGCCGGGCTCGTGCGGGTGACCGGACAGCCCGGCGTCGGCAAGAGCACGTTCTTGCGGCTGGTCGAGGACGGCGCCCCCGACCTCCGCAGCCTGCGGGTCCGCGGGCTCCCGAGCGAGCAGGTGGTGGCCCACGCCGCGCTGCACGGACTGCTCCGGCCCGTGTCCGCTCTCCTGGCTCGCGTGCCGGAGTCGCAGCGGGCGGCGCTGGCCGCTGCGCTCGGCTGGGGTCCGCCTGCGGCGTCCGACGCGTTCCTCGTCGGGGCGGCGACCCTCACGCTGCTGGGCGCCGCTGCGGAGGAGCAGCCCGTGCTGCTGCTGGTCGACGACGCGCAGTGGCTCGACGACGAGTCGGCCGCCGCCGTCCGCTTCGCCGCCGAGCGGGCGCTGGAGGACCGCCTGGCTGTCGTCATGGCCGGACGGCCCGGCTGGGACGACCAGTGGCGCGGCGTCGGCGGTGCCACCCTCCGGCTCGAGGGGTTGTCCGTCGAGCAGGCCGCGGCGGCCCTGCCGGCCGACACGGCTCCCGGCGTCGTCGAGCGCCTCGTCGCCGCTGGTGGCGGCAACCCGCTCGCACTGCACGACGTCGTCGCGTCGCTCAGCGACGAGCAGCGTCAGGGCCTGTCGCCGCTGCCCGACCCGTTGCCGATCGGCGCCGACCTCGCGGCCGGCTACGGGGCCGCCTTCGACCGGCTCCCGGCCGGACCCCGTCTCGCCGCCGTCCTGCTCGCCCTCGCGGAGGGCGACGTTCCGGCGGTCGTCCGGTGCCTCGACGCGTTCCGTCTCGACGCCGACGCGGTCCTCGCCGCCTGCGAGGACGCCGACGTGCTCACGGGCGGTCCGCAGTGGGCCTTCCGGCATCCCCTGGTGCGTGAGGCCGTGCTCGCGCGCGCCGGCGCCTCGGAGCGCCGAACGGCACACGCGGCGCTCGCCGAGGCCGTCGACGTCGCCGCCGCGGGAGGCGCAGTCCGGCGGGCCTGGCACCTCGGCCGCGCCACGGTCCTGCCGTCCGAGCCCGTCGCGGCCGCCCTCGCCGACGCCGCGGAGGAGCTCGGACGACGCCGCGGCCACGCCTCCGCTGCCGCGACGTGGGAGCAGGCGGCCGCGCTGACGCCTGACCCGGCGGTCGCCGCCCGTCGTACGGCCGCGGCGGTCGAGGCCGCCTTCGCGGCCGGGGACTCGGCCGCGGTGGCACGTCTCGCAGGCAAGGCGCTCGGTGGTGCCGCGGACGAGGCGACGGCGGGACGCGTCCTGCTCACCCTCGGCACCCTCGAGGAGCTGCACGGGTCCGTGCCGCGGGCGGCCGACCTCCTCGACCGCGCGGCCGAGCGCGCGCGCGGGCGCGACAGGGCGTGGGCGCTGACGGCGCTCGCGCTCGTCCGGTTCCGGCTCGACGACTTGGACGCGCCGCGACGCTGCGCCGCTCGCCTGGCGGAGTGCGCCGACGGTGACGACCCGGTCGAGGGGCACCTGCTCCGCTTCCTCCGCGGCTTCGCGGCCGCGCTGGCGGGCGACGTCGTCGAGAGCCACGGGCTGCTATCGCGCGTGCTGGCAGAGCGGAACGAGCCAGCCCTCGCAGACGACCCACGACACTTCGGCGTCGTCGGGTACACGGCGAGCCTGCTCGGGATGGTGCCGGAGGTCCTGCCCGAGGCGGAACGACGCATCGCCGACGCGCGCAGGCGCGGTGCCGCGGGCGTGCTCGTGCCGATGCTCGCACTGACTGCAGCCGCCCACGCCCAGACCGGTGACCACCGGCGCGCGTACGCCTACGCCGGGGAGGCGGTCGAGCTCGCGACCCGGCTCGGCTTCGCGCCCGGCGTCCACGTGGCCGTGGAGATGCTGGCGTGGCAGGCAGCCAGTCGCGGCCTGCACGACGCCGCGCGGGATGCCCTGACGAGGGCCCGCGAGCTGTCCGACCGAGCGGGCACCAGCGCCGTGGCGGCCAACCAGGCGCTGGTCGCGGCGTACTGCGCGCTGTGTCGGGACGAGCCCGGTGAGGCGGTGGCCCTGCTCGAGGCGCGCCTCGAGGTCGACGGCGGCGTGGGTCCGCTCGGCGAGCCGCTCGGCGTCGCACCGATGCTCGTCGAGGCGTATCTCGTGCTCGGGCGCACACGGGAGGCGCGGGACCTCGCCCTGCGCCTCGATGCCGCCACCCCGCACCCCCGGACGCCCGCGCGGGAGGCCGACGTCGCGCGCACGCTGGCCCAGTTCGACATCGCGACCGGCGCGGACCCCTGCGCGCACCTCGACGCCGCCGAGGACGGGTGGCTGCGCGCGCAGGCGCCGTTCGAGGTCGCCCGGACCCGCCTGCTGCGCGGGCAGTGGCTGCGACGGCAGGGCCGCCGTCGGGAGGCACGGATCCCGCTCGAACGGGCGGTGCACCGACTCGGGGCGCTCGACCTGACGCTGTGGCTGCGGCGCGCGGAGCGCGAGCTCGCCGCCACGGGAGCGACGCGCGAGCGACGGGACGGTGGGACGCGTGAGCCGCTCACGGCTCAGGAGACCCAGGTCGCGCTGCACGTGGCGACGGGCCTCACCAACCGCGAGGTCGCGGCCGCCATGTTCCTCAGCGTCAAGACCGTCGAGTACCACCTCGGCAACGTGTTCCGGAAGCGGGGCTACCGGACCCGCGCCGAGCTGGCCGGCCGGTTCGAGGCGGACGGCACGCTCGACGCAGGTCTCGGGCCGTGACAGCGGGCCCCCGCTGAACGAGCCACCGAGGGCGGCTCACACGGCCCCGCGGACCCCGGTCTCGACGACCCGGCAGCCCGGCACGGGCGCGCTCGCGCGCAGGACCCGGCTGACGCCCGGTGCGTCGGCGAGCGCGACCGCGAGCTCCGCGGCGTGCTGTTCGTCCTCCGCGAGCACGGCGACGGTCGGGCCCGACCCGCTCACGAGGTAGCCGGTGGGTGCGGCGGCCGCGACGTACTCGAGGGTGTGGTCGAGCTCGGGCAGCAGCGACACGGCCGCGTGCTGCAGGTCGTTGTGCAGGCTCGCCCCGAGGGCCGCGGGGTCCCCGGAGCGCAGCGCCTGCATGAGCGGGTCGGACACGCGCGGCTCGACGACGGCCCGACCGCGCCGCAGCCGATCGAGCTCGCCGTACACGGCGGGGGTCGACAGCTCCTGCGACGACACGAGCAGCACCCAGCTCCAGCTGCCGCGGGACAGCGCCGGGGTCAGCCGGTCGCCGTGACCGAGACCGACCGCCGTGCCGCCGAGGAGGAGGAACGGCACGTCTGCGCCGATCTCCGCCCCCAGGTCGGCGAGCTGGTCGCGCGGCAGGTCGAGGCCCCACAGCGCGTCGCACGCGACGAGCGCGGCGGCGGCGTCCGCGGACCCGCCCGCCATGCCCCCGGCGACGGGGATCTGCTTGCGGATGTGGAGGTGCACGCCGAGGCCGGGCTCGTCGTCCGGGCCCGCCGTGCGCGCGACGGCCCGGGCGGCCCGCACGGCGAGGTTCGAGTGGTCCTCCGGCACGCGGGAGGCGTCGGTGCCGGTGACCTCGACGGTGAACGTCCCGCCGGGGGCGCGCGACGCCGTCACCTCGTCGAACAGCCCGACGGCCTGGAACACCGTCGCCAGCGGGTGGTAGCCGTCGTCCTCGGGCGCCCCGACCGCGAGGTGGAGGTTGACCTTCGCGGGGGCCCGTACGGTCACGGCGGATCGACTGCCCATCGGGGCCACGCTAGGGCCGAACGTGCGGGCTCGCGCCTTCAGCCGGTCGGGGTGCCCGGCACGGCGGCGAGCGCGGTCGCGACGGCGGCGAACGAGGCGACGTCGAGGGTCTCCGCCCGGGCGGCGGGGTCGACGCCGGCCGCCCGCAGGGCGGCCTCGGCCGCGGCGGCGGAGCCCGCGAGCCGGGCGAGGCTCTGCCGCAGCGTCTTGCGTCGCTGCGAGAACGCGGCGTCTACGACCATGAAGACCCGCTCGCGGACCACGTCCTCGCGCGTCTCCGCCTCGACCGGCGGGGCGTGGCGGACGAACCCGACGAGCCCGGAGTCGACCCGCGGCACCGGCCAGAAGACCGTCGGCGCGACGGAGCCGACCCGGCGCGCGGCGGCGTACCACGCGAGCTTCACCGACGGCACGCCGTACACGCGGCCGCCGGGCGCGGCGCACAGCCGGTCGGCGACCTCCGACTGCACCATGACGACCCCGCTGCGCAGCGACGGAAGCGCGTCCAGCGCGCCGAGCAGGATGGGGACGGCGACGTTGTACGGCAGGTTCGCGACGAGGTGGTCGGGGGCCGCCGGGAGCGTGAGGTCGGCGAGGCGGGTGGCGTCGCCGCGGACCACCTCGAGCCGGTCGGCGGCCCCGGGGACGTGGGCGGCGACCGTGGCCGGGAGGGCGTCGGCGAGCCGGTCGTCGAGCTCGACGGCGACCACGCGCGCGCCGCTCGACAGCAGCGGCACGGTGAGCGAGCCCAGCCCGGGCCCGACCTCGAGGACCGTGTCGCCGGGGCCCACCCCGGCGAGGCGGACGATGCGGGTGACCGTGCCGGGGTCGACGACGAAGTTCTGGCCCTTGCTCTTCGTCGGGGCGACGCCGAGGCGTTCGGCGAGAGCGCGCACGTCGACGGCCCCGAGCCCCACGAGGGGCCCGGGGCCGTCGGACGGCGCGGTGCTGCTCAGCGGGTGCTCAGCGGGTGCTCAGCTGAACAGCCGGGAGCCGCAGTGCGGCCACGGCGAAGCGCCGCGGGACGCGTACAGCATCTTGGCGCGGGCCGTCTGCTCCGATGCCGGGGCGTCGGAGGCCACACCGGACCCACCGACCGACTGCCACGTGCCGCGGTCGAACTGGTAGAGGCCGTGGTACAGCCCGTTGCTCGACACGATCGACGGGTTGCCGCCGGACTCGCACTGCGCGAGCGCCGCCCAGTTGAGGGAGTCGACGCTGCCGGAGGACGGCGCGGGCGGCGTCCCGCCGGAGGAGCCGCCGGAACCACCGGACGAGCCGCCGGACGAGGACCCGCCGGAGGACCCGCTGCTGCTGGCGCGGACCGGCTCGGGTGCCGGACGCTCCTTCGTGCCCTTCGCGACGACGCGGTCGACGGCCTCGGTCTCGACGACGCGCGCGACCTCCTTCTTCGACTCGACCTCGCCGTCGACCGTCGTGATGCGGTACGTCACGACCTCGGTGCCGTCGCGGCCCTCCTCGCGGACCTCGGACTCGCCCTCGTAGAGGTCGTCGTCCTCGACGGTGCGGCTGCCCGCCTCGATGACGACGGACTCGTCCTCGTCGTGGACGGTCACGCGGTTGACGGTGACGACCTGGCCCTCGACGAGCACGTCGGTCGGCTCGGCGTCCATGCGGTCCTGCGCGCGGACGGTCACGCCGACCTCCTGGAGGAGGTCCTGGACGGTCGGGGCGGGCGAGACGACCTCGAGGGTCTCGCCGTCGGCGACGACCGTGAGGTTCTTCGGCATGCTCATCGTGAGGGAGAGGCCCTCGCGGCCGATGCCGGCGGAGCGGGACGCCGACAGCCACGCGTCGCCGTGGCGGAGCCCCACGGCGGCGAGGGCGTCCTCGACGGTGAGCTCGGTCGTCCAGTACGTGCGCTCCTCACCGGTCGGGTCGGCGACGGTGAGCTGACGGGCGTAGCGGACGACGACCTCGTCGCCGTCGGCGACGGTCTCGTCGACGGCGGGCGAGACGAGGTCCCGGGAGCCGACCTCGACGCCGGCGGCGTCGAGCACGTCGGACACCTCGCTGCCGAGGATGCGGACCTGCTGGGCCTCGCCGTCGACCGACAGGGTGACGGTGCGGTCGAGGACCGACCAGCCGGCGACCCCGGCGACGAGGAGGGTGAGGACGGCGGCCTGGGCCGCGGCGACGACGCGCGAGCGGCGCGTGACGACGCCGATGACGGGCCGGACACGGCCGGCGAGGCGCGAGGGAAGGGAGCTGAAGGTCAAGGCGATCCACCTGTGAGAGCTGCCCGGGTACCGACGGCACGCGCGCAGGGGGGTTCCTGCCCGGCGTGCGGGGTGACGAGGACGTCGTCGAGAGAGGGGTCGGATCCGGCTACCAGCGGCGACCGTAACCGATTCGTGACCTACGACGAAATCCCTGCCCGCCGGCTGTGAGACATCCCACATCGCGGCTACCAGGTCCCGAAGACCGTCTCGGCGGTCGAGGTGAGGGCGGCGCACAGCTCGTCGAGGTCGTCGCCGCGTACGTCGGCCATCGCGCGGACGGTGTGCGGGAGCAGGTAGGACGCGTTCGGTCGACCGCGGTGCGGGTGGGGGGTGAGGAACGGCGCGTCGGTCTCGACGAGGAGCAGCTCGCGCGGCAGGACGGCGCACGCCTCGCGCAGCGTGGCGGCGTTGCGGAAGGTGAGGACGCCGGCGAACGAGCAGTACCAGCCGTGCTCGGCGGCGGTGCGGGCGAGGGCGGCGTCGCCGGAGAAGCAGTGGAAGACGACGCGGTCGGGGGCGCCCTCGGCGAGCAGCACCCGGACGACGTCGTCGTGGGCGTCGCGGTCGTGGACCTGCAGGGCGAGGCCGGTGCGCTTCGCGAGGGCGATGTGCCGGCGGAAGCTCTCCTCCTGCTGCGCCCGGCCCTCGGGGCCGGTGCGGACGTGGTCGAGCCCGGTCTCCCCCACGACGCGCATCCGCGGGTGGTCGAGGAGGCTCTCGATCTCCGCGAGCGCCGCGTCGAGCCCGGCCGCGTCGAGGCGGGCGGCCTCGTTCGGGTGGATCGCGACCCCGCCGAGCAGCGGGAGGGTGCCGTCCGGGCCCGGCCGCTGGGCGTCGAGCAGCTCCCGCGTCCACCGCGCCGCCTCGAGGTCGCACCCGATCTGGACCGCCCGCGGGACCCCCGCGGTGGCGGCGAGGGCGAGGAGGTCGTCGACGGAACGGTCCTCCGCGTCGGCGATGTCGAGGTGCGTGTGGCTGTCCGGCACCGGGACGTCCAGCGGCTCGGGTGCGGGCGGGGCGCTGCGGTCGCGCGGGCGGCCGTCGACCTCGGTGGTGGAGCTGCGGGAGCGGATCGGGCGAAGCGGCACGCCCGCGACGGTAGCCGCGGGAGCATGTGGCGGTGGAGGACGGGACCTGATGCTGCCGCTGCTGGTCGAGCACGTCGCCGCAGCGCGGGAGCGCCTGCCGGAGGCGGTGTTCCGCTACTTCGCGGGCGGGTCGGGCGACGAGCTGTCCCTCGGTGAGGCCGCGGACGCGTGGCGCTCCTACCGGCTGCTGCCGCACGTGCTGCGCGACGTCCGCCGTGTCGACCTCACGACCCGGCTGCTCGGTGAGGTCTACGTCTCGCCCGTCGGTGTGGCGCCCTCGGGGTTCCAGGGGCTCGCGCACCCCGACGGCGAGCTCGCGAGCGGCGGGGCCGCAGGGGCGGCCGGGCACCCCTTCGTGCTGTCGACCCGGTCGTCGCACCGCCTCGAGGCCGTCGCGGCCGCGGTGGGCGGGCCGTGGTGGTTCCAGGTGTACGTCATGCGGGACCGCTCCCTCACCGAGGCGCTCGTCCGGCGGGCGGCTGCGGCGGGCGCCCGCGCTCTCGTCCTCACCGGCGACACCCCCGTCGTCGGGCGGAAGCGGCACCTCACGGGCACGCGCATCGACCTGCCGGACGACGCGTTCCTCGTCAACCTCGCCGAGCACATGGGCGAGCGACCGGACCGTGCCGCCGCTGAGCAGGACCCAGGTGTCACGCTCGAGTACGTCGGGCGACTCGCCGAGGTGAGCGGCCTCCCGGTGCTCGTCAAGGGGGTGCTGCGGGCCGACGACGCCCTCGCGTGCCTCGACGCGGGGGCCGCCGGCGTCGTCGTGTCGACGCACGGCGGCCGCCAGCTCGACCGCGCCCTGCCGAGCGCGCTCGCGCTGCCGGCGGTGGCCCGGGCGGTGGGCGAGCGGGGGACTGTCCTCGTCGACGGCGGGATCGGTGACGGCCTCGACTGCCTGGTCGCGCTCGCGCTCGGCGCGGACGCCGTGCTGCTGGGCCGACCCGTCGTGTGGGCGCTCGCGGCGGGCGGCCGTGAGGCCGTCGGCGGGGCGCTGGCGGCCGTGCACGACGACCTCGCGCACGCGATGGCGCTCGCGGGGGCCGCGTCCCTCGGTGCGGTCGACGACTCGCTGGTGGCCCGTCCTCACGGCTGAGGCGGCTCCCTACGACCCAGGTGGCACGAGGAACTCGCACCGTGGCCCGCTGGCGCGCGCGAGCCGCCGGTCGGCGGTGGCGAGCGGCACCCCGAGCCGCTCCGCGACGGCGACGTACGCGGCGTCGGCCACCGAGACGGTGCGGCGGAGTTCCCACACCCGGGGAGCGAGCGTGGCGAACGGCACGACCGAGGCGGGGATCGTCCACGCCGTCGCGACGAGTGCCGAGCCTGCGGCGTCGGTGACGGACCCGTCGAGGACCGCCCGCCGCAGGGCGCGGGTCACCTCGACGAGCATGACGTCTGGCACAACCGCCTCACCTCGGAGCACCCCGGCGGCCCAGGCGCCGGTCTCGCCCTCGTCGAGCAGGGCGGCGAGGACGACGGAGGCGTCGACGACGAGCGTCACTCCCGGCCGTCGTCGTCGCGTCCCGCGTGCACCAGGGCGACGACCTCCTCCGCCGACAGGCGCAGCCCGGCCGACCGGGCCAGCTCCCGGGCCTCACGGACCCACTCCTCGAGGTCCGGCGCGGCGGCGGTGCGCACGAGGAGCGCCTTGAGGAACTCCTGGAGCGACTGACCGTTCCGGCGGGCGCGGGCGGCGAGCTCGTCCCGCGCGTCAGGCGGGACGTCGCGGATCGTGATCGACGGCATGCATGCAGAGTACCTGCACGCATGCATTCTGCAGGTGCATCAGCTGCCCGCGCGCAGGCGCTCCAGCTCGGTCTCCACCACCGAGTCGTCGAGCTTGGTGAAGACCGGGGTCGGCTTCGCGACCGGCGTGCCCGGCTCGACCGGCACCCGGTGCCACGTGCCCCGCATCGACGTGTAGTCGCCGGTCAGGACGGGGTACGGCGCGCCGCCGTCGAGGTTGTCGACCTCGCGCAGCTCGGGCATGGGCGCGAACACGCCGGTGCGGCCGAAGGTCTCGTGGACCTGCTGCGCCGAGTGCGGCAGGAACGGCGCGAGGAGGGTGTTGCAGTCGCTCACGCACTGCGCGGCGACGTGGAGGATCGTCCGCATCCGCTCGGGGTCCGACGTCGTGAGCTTGAACGGCGCGGTCTCGGAGATGTAGGCGTTGACCTCGCCGACCGTCCGCATCGCCTCGGCGAGGGCGGCCTTCTGCCGGTGGGTGCGCAGCAGCTCCCCGACCGTGCCGAAGGCCGCCTCGACGGTGTCGAGCAGCGCGGTGTCGACGGGCTCGAACGCCCCCGCCTCGGGGATCGCGCCGACGTTCTTCGCGATGAGGCTCGCGGTGCGGTTGACTAGGTTGCCCCAGCCGGCGACGAGCTCGGTGTTGGTGCGGCGGACGAACTCCGCCCACGTGAAGTCCGCGTCGGCGGTCTCCGGGCCGGCCGCGCAGATGAAGTAGCGCAGGGCGTCCGGCTGGTAGCGCTCGAGGACGTCGCGGACGTAGATGACGACGCCGCGCGAGGAGCTGAACTGCCTGCCCTCCATCGTGAGGAACTCGCTCGAGACGACTTCCGTCGGCAGCTGCAGGTCGCCGAACGGCCCCTGCTCGCCGCCGCGGGAGCCGCGACCGTCGTGGGCGAGCAGCTCCGCGGGCCAGATCTGGGAGTGGAACGTGATGTTGTCCTTGCCCATGAAGTAGTACGACAGCGCCTCGGGGTCGTTCCACCACTCCCGCCACCGCTCGGGGTCGCCGAGGCGCCGCGCCCACTCCACCGACGCCGACAGGTAGCCGACGACGGCGTCGAACCACACGTAGATCCGCTTGTTCGGGTTGTCCTCCCAGCCCTCGAGCGGGACACGGATGCCCCAGTCGAGGTCGCGCGTGATCGCACGCGGGCGGACGTCGTCGAGGAGGTTGAGGCTGAAGCGGATGACGTTGGGCCGCCACGCGCCGGTCGCCTCGACCCCGTGCAGCCACTCCCCCAGGGCCTCGGCGAGCGCGGGCAGGTCGAGGAACAGGTGCTCGGTCTCGACGAACTCCGGCACCTCGCCGTCGATGCGGCTGCGCGGGCCGATGAGGTCCTGCGGGTCGAGCTGGTTGCCGCAGTTGTCGCACTGGTCGCCGCGCGCGGAGTCGTAGCCGCAGATCGGGCACGTGCCCTCGATGTAGCGGTCGGGCAGGGTTCGCCCGGTCCGGGGGCTCACGGCCCCCATCTGCGTCTGCGCGACGATGTAGCCGTTGGCGTGCACCGCCCGGAACAGCGCCTGGACGACCTGGTGGTGGTTGCGGGTGCTCGTGCGCGTGAAGAGGTCGTACGACAGCCCGAGCGCCTGCAGGTCCTCCGCGATGACGCGGTTGTAGCGGTCGGCGAGCGCCTGCGGGCTCACGCCCTCCTTCTCGGCCTGCACGAGGATCGGGGTCCCGTGCTCGTCGGTGCCGGAGACCATGAGGACGTCGTGACCCGCCATGCGCATGTACCGGCTGAACACGTCGGAGGGGACGCCGAAGCCGGCGACGTGGCCGATGTGGCGGGGCCCGTTGGCGTACGGCCAGGCCACCGCGGAGAGCACGTGGGTCATGGGCCTGAGCCTAGGGTGACGACGTGGAGGCCCTGACGGTGGCGGTGCGCCCCGTCGGGCGCTTCCTCGGCGACCACCCGGCGGTCCTCCCGGTCGTCGTCGGGCTGCTGCTGCTCGCCGCACTCGCCGCGCCGGCGCTCGGCAGGCGCCTGGGCACCGGACGCGTCGTCGCCGCGGCCCTCGTCCTCGCCGTCGGGGTGCCGCTCGCCCTCACTCTGCTGCCGGCGCCGGGCCACGCGCCGGAGACCGTCGGCACGTGCCTGCCGCCACGGCCGGTGTCGGAGTGGGGCCGGGGCGGCGAGGAGCTCGCGAACCTCCTCCTGCTCGTCCCGCTCGGTGCCCTGCTGAGCGGGGTGCTGCGCGGTCGGCGTCGGGCGGTCGCCGTGGCGGTCGCCGCCCTCGCCCCGCTCGGCGTCGAGGCCGTGCAGCTGGCGCTGCCGGCGCTCGGCCGGACGTGCGAGACGACGGACGTGCTCCTCAACTGCGCCGGGCTGGCGCTCGGCGCCTCCCTCGGCCTCGTCAGCCGACGCGGGTCCGGTCGCCGCCCGACCGCTTCGCCGCGTACATGAGCCGGTCGGCCTCGTCGATCGTCCGCAGCAGCCACGCCCGCTGCTCGTCGGGCGCCACGGGCGGGGTGCCGCAGACGGCGCCGACGCTCGCGCTCGCGCGCTCCCCGTCAGCCACGTCGACGGCGGCCGCGGCGCGGGCCCGGTCGGCGACGAGCGCCGTCGGCACGCCGGTCGAGGGCGCGAGGACGAGGAACTCCTCCCCGCCCAGGCGCGTGACGAGCACCGGCTGACCGCAGACGTCGCCGTCGCCGATGCCGCCGAGCGCCCGCGTGACGGCGACGAGGACGTCGTCGCCGACGGCGTGCCCGTGCGTGTCGTTGAGGAGCTTGAACCCGTCGAGGTCGAGCACCACGACGACGAGCGGGACCTGGAGCGCGCAGAGGTCGGCCGCGGCCTCGAAGAGCCCGCGGCGGTTGAGCGCCCCGGTGAGGGCGTCGGTGCGGGCGAGGCGGTGCTCGCGGGCGCGGGCGGCGTCGAGCTGCCAGCGAAGCCTGGTGACGGCCGTGGCGGGGGCGGCGACCCCGGCGACGACCGCGACGACGCTCGCGACGACCTGGACGGGGGTCGCGGCGACGTAGGCGACGCACACGACCGCGGCGGCGCTCGACAGGGCCACCTGGCGCACGACCTGCCGCCGGCTCAGCCGGACGGCGGCCACCACGCACAGCGCCGACAGGAACAGCGGGACGACGAGCGCCATCTCCGGCTGCGAGCCCGCGAGGGCCCCGGCCACGGCCGCGACGGTGAAGGCGGCGAGCGCGCCGGGCAGGTGCCGGTCCGGCCTCGCCCCGCCGACGAGGAGCAGGACCGCGCCCACGCTGAAGGCACCGGCGCACGCGACGGCGAGGGCGAGCCCGACGCCGGGGCGGTGCTGGCCGGGCAGCAGCCACGCGAACGTGGTGGGCCACAGCACGAGGACGAGGACGAGCAGCACCCGCATGACGGGGTCGGGGGAGCCCGCCCACGGCCACCAGGACCACGGGCGACGCGAGGGGCCGCTCACGCGGCCACTGTGCCACTGCCCGTAGTGATCCGTCAGCGTTCCGTCAACGTTCTCACCGTTCGGTCCATCAGCCACCGAGCAGCGGGAGCCCCTTGCGCAGCTGCCGGACGGCCTGCCCGATGCGGTGCTCGTTCTCGATGAGGGCGAACCGGACGTGGCCGTCCCCGTCGGGCCCGAACCCGACCCCCGGGGACACCGCGACGTCGCAGTCGGTGACGAGCCGGGTCGCGAAGGCGACCGAGCCCTCGTCGCGGTAGGCCGGGGGGACCGGCGCCCACACGAACATCGACCCGCGCGGTCGGGGCACGTCCCAGCCGATCCGGGCGAGACCGTCGCACAGCGCGTCGCGTCGCGCGCGGTAGACGTCGCTCACGTGCTGCGGGTACTCCCCCGCGTCCGTCAGCGTCACGGTCGCCGCGATCTGGACCGGCTGGAAGCTGCCGTAGTCGAGGTAGCTCTTGAGCTTCGCGAGGGCGGCGACGACGTCGGCCCGGCCGCAGAGGAACGCGACCCGCCAGCCGGCCATGGAGAACGACTTCGTCATGGAGTACAGCTCGACGGCGACGTCGGTCCCGCCGTCGCACGCGAGGATCGACGGCGGGCGCCAGCCGTCGAAGGCGACGTCGGCGTAGGCGAAGTCGTGGACGAGGACGACGTCCTTGTCGCGCGCCCAGTCGACGAGGCGCTGGAGGTCGTCGGCCTCGACGACCGCGCCCGTCGGGTTGTGGGGGAAGGACAGGACGACGACGCGCGGGCGGGGCCAGCCGTGCTCCCACTGCGCCATGACGTTGTCGACGTACGCGCGGCCGTGGAGGAACGGGTCGGCGGCGTCCGGGGCGCCCATCGCGACCTGGCGGACGTCGCCGCCGGCGAGGTAGGGGCCCCAGATGTGGATGGGGTAGCTCGGCTGCGGCACGAGCGCGGCGTCGCCGGGCTGCAGGAGCACCCACATGAGGTGGCTGAAGCCCTCCTTCGCCCCGATGGTGCTGATCACCTGCGTCTCGGGGTCGAGGGCGACGCCGAACTGCTCGGCGTAGCGGCGGGCGACGGCCTGCCGCAGCCGCGGCAGCCCACGGCTGGAGGAGTAGCGGTGGTTGCGGGGGTTGTGCGCCGCCTCGGCGAGCTTCGCGACGGCGACGTCGGGGCTCGGGATGTCGGGGTTGCCGAAGCCGAGGTCGACGACGTCGCGGCCCTCACGCCGGGCCTGCTGCTTGAGCCCGTCGATGATCGTGAAGACGTACGGGGGCAGCCCGCCGATGCGCCGGAACTCCATCGCCCGAGCCTAGTGAGGTCAGGTGCGGCGGGCCGCGAGCACGGCGTCGTACAGCGCGTTCTTGCGGACCCCGCGCAGGGCGGCGACCTCGGCGACGGCGTCCTTGAGGCGCAGACCCGCGGCCTCCCGCTCGGCGACCTCCCCGACCAGGTCGGCGGGCTCCGCGGTCGCGCTCGGCGACGCGCCCGCGAGGACGACGGTGACCTCGCCGAGCACGGTGGCGCCGCCGGCCCACGCGGCGAGCTCGGCGAGGCTGCCGCGCCGGACCTCCTCGTACGTCTTCGTCAGCTCCCGGCACACGGCGGCCGCGCGGTCGTCACCGAGGACCTCCGCGGCGTGGGCGAGCATCTCCGCGAGCCGGTGGGGCGCCTCGAAGAGCACGACCGTGCGGGGCTCGGCCACGAGCGCGGCGAGCGCCCGCGCCCGCTCCCCCCGCCGCCGGGGCAGGAAGCCGTCGAAGGCGAAGCGGTCCGTCGGCAGGCCGGACACGGCGAGGGCGGCGAGGACCGCGGACGGGCCGGGCAGGACGGTGACGGGCAGGTCGGCGTCGACCGCGGCGGCGACGACGCGGAAGCCGGGGTCGGACACCGTCGGCATGCCGGCGTCGGTGACGACGAGGACCGTCCGGCCGGCGCGCACCTCGTCCAGCAGGGCCTCGGCGCCGCCGCCGGAGCCGCCGGTCTCGTTGTGCTCGTGGTGGGCGACGACCCGGCCGCGCACCTCGACCCCGAGCGCGCCGGTCAGGCGCCGCAGCCGGCGGGTGTCCTCGGCGGCGACGACGTCGGCGTCCCCGAGCCAGCGGCGCAGGCGCGTGCTCGCGTCGTCGGGGTCGCCGATCGGGGTGGCGGCGACGAGGAGCCGACCGGCCGTCGTGTCCGCAGCAGCCACCTCGCGACCGTAGTGCGCCCGTAGCCTGTGCGCGTGAGCAGCACGTCGTCGGGGGGTCTCCTCGAACGCGCCCGGCCAGGGGCCGCGGCGTCGTCGCGCGGCGGCGCGGACGCCGTCCGGCAGCGCCTGCGGGAGCGCCTCGGTGTCGTCCACCCGGAGCCGGCGTGGTGGGCGTGGGTCGTCGCGGGTGTCATGGGTCTCGTCGCGGGGCTGCTGCGGTTCCCGGCGCTCGGCCGGCCCGCGTCCCTGGTGTTCGACGAGACGTACTACGTCAAGCAGGCGTACTCGATGATCCTCTTCGGGCACGAGATGCGGGTCCTGTCGGACCCGGAGCCGGTGCCGGAGGGCGAGGACGACACCTACGCCAACGACCTGTTCAACGCCGGCACCCTCGACGTCTTCGACCGCGGCAACCCCGACTTCGTCGTCCACCCGCCGCTCGGCAAGTGGATGATCGCCGCGGGGATGCGGCTGGACCCGGACGACACGTTCTTCTGGCGGCTGTCCGCCGCCGTCGTCGGCGTGCTCATGGTGATGACGCTCGTCCTCGTCGCGCGGGCCCTGTTCGGCTCGACGCTCCTCGGCGGCGTCGCCGGGCTGCTCCTCGCGGTCGACGGGCACCACATCGTCCACTCCCGCACGAGCCTCCTCGACATCTTCCTCGCCTTCTGGGTGCTCGTGGCCTTCGCGTTCCTCCTCGCCGACCGGTTCCGGTCGCGGGAGGTGCTCGCGCGGAAGGTCGCCGAGGTCGTCGCGTCGGGACGCCGCCTCGATCCCTACGGGCCGTGGCTCGGGTGGCGGCCGTTCCGGCTGCTCGCGGGGCTGTCGCTCGGGGCGGCGTGCGCGACGAAGTGGTCGGGGCTGTACGTGCTCGCGGCGTTCGGGATCCTCACGGTCCTGTGGGACGCCGGCGCCCGGCGGGCGGTCGGGGTGCCGCGGTGGTTCCGCGGGATGCTCCTGCGCGACTCGTGGTTCGCGTTCCTCGCGATGGTGCCGGTCGCGCTCGTCACGTACGTCGTGTCGTGGACCGGCTGGTTCCTCGCGCCGGACTCCTACGACCGGCAGTGGGCGGTGGAGAACCCCGACCAGGCGACGCCGTGGCTGCCGCCGGCGCTGGCGAGCCTGTGGCACTACCACGTGAGCGCGTACGACTTCCACCGCTCGATCAACGTGGTGGACAACACCCACCCCTACATGGCGAACCCGTGGTCGTGGCTCGTCATGGGCCGCCCGACGTCCTTCTACTACCAGGGCCAGGACGACGGCGTGACCGGCTGCGGCGTCGACGCGTGCACCCAGGCCGTGACGTCGGTCGGCAACCCCGTCGTGTGGTGGGGCGGGACCATCGCCGTCGTCGTGTGCGTCGTCGCGTGGGCGCTGCACCGCGACTGGCGGGCGGGCGCGGCGGTCCTCGGGCTCGCGGCCAGCTACCTGCCGTGGTTCGCGTTCCAGGACCGCACGATCTTCACGTTCTACGCCGTCGCCTTCGAGCCGTTCCTCGTCCTGTGCCTCGTGTACGCGCTCGGGCTGCTGCTGGGACCGGCGACCGCCTCTCCGGAGCGGCGGCTGTGGGGGGCGGTCGGGGCGGGCTCCGTCGTCGTCGCCGCTGTCGCGTGCCTCGTGTTCTTCTACCCGGTGTGGACGGCGGAGGTCATCACGACGGCCGAGTGGCGGCTGCGGATGTGGTGGCCGAGCTGGGTGTGACGACTCGCTAGTCGAGCGCCCACGTGAACAGCGGCTGGCCCCAGGGCGACAGCCAGAACGCGGAGTGGGCAGCGGCCAGCACGACCACCGTGACGCCGACGACGAGGTCGGCGCGGCCGCTGTGGCCCCTGCGCTGCCACAGGCCGAGGACGGTGACGACCCCGATGAGCGCCACGACTGGCCACCCGAACAGCAACGACAGGAGACCGGCCGTGCGGACGAGGGCGCCCGTCGGGCCGCTCGTGCTCGGCCACAGGTCCTTCGGGTCGTAGGCGCCGTTCGCGACCTCCCCCAGCGGGACGCGGTGCAGCCCGTTGGCGGAATACGGCACGAGCACACCGGCGACGACCGTGCCGACGACGAGCAGGACGAGTGCGAGGCCGACCGTGTACGTGCGCCACGTCGGGCGCCAGTCCGCAGGTGGCACCTCCGCGTACATCGACAACGGCACGTCGCCAGCGTGACACGGCGGCGGCCCCGCGGGGGCGGATCGCGCGAGAGCGAGGACCTAGGTCCCGCCCCGGGACGCCTGGGCGGGCGTCTCATGGAGGAGCCGGGACCGGCAGCCCGCCGGCCGGGCACCGGAGGTCGTCATGATGTGGTGGAACGGCTGGTCGCCGTGGTGGATGGGCGGCGGGATGCTGCTGGGGCTCGTCGTGCTCGCGCTGGTCACGTGGCTGCTGGTGGCGACGTTCCGCTCGCCGCCACGCGGGCGGGGCGGCGGCCCGGACGCCCGTGAGCTGCTCGACCGGCGTCTCGCGAACGGCGAGCTCAGCGTCGAGGAGTGGACGCGGGCCAGGGACGCGCTCGACTCCCGGACGCCGTGAGAGGCGGAAGGCCGGTGCGGTCCGCGGCGTTGCCGCGTGCATGGCACTGACCTTCCCGCCCGGCCCGCTGTCCCGTGAGCCCGGGACCACCAACTACACGGTCAGCGGCCCCGCCGGTCGCATCCTCCTGCAGCCGTCCGCCAAGCGGGTCCGGGTCGTCGTGGCGTCGCCCGACGGGCCGCGGACCGTCGTCGACACGACCCGTGCCGTGCTGCTGCACGAGACGGGCCACCTGCCGCGCTACTACGTGCCGGTCGACGACGTCGACGACTCCGTGACGCGGCCGAGCCCGACGGCGTCTCGCTGCCCGTACAAGGGCGAGGCGTCGTACACGTCGGTGGAGGTGGGTGGCCGGACGGTCGAGGACCTGTTCTTCCGCTACCCGGAGCCGCCCGAGCAGCTCGCCGAGCTCGCCGGTCTCGTCGGGCTGTACCTCGAGAAGCTCGACGAGGCGGCCGGCGACGCGGTGTACGAGGAGGAGCACGCGCTGCTCGGGCACCCGCACGACCCGTTCCACCGGGTCGACGCGCTGCCCTCGAGCCGGCACGTGCGCGTCCTGTGGGAGCGGGACGGGGCCGAGGAGCCCGTCGTCCTCGCCGAGACGACCTCGCCGGTCGGGGTGTTCGAGACCTCGTTGCCGCCGCGCTGGTACGTGCCCGCGGCCGACGTCCGGACCGAGCTGCTCCGAGACTCCGCGACGACCACCGTCTGCCCGTACAAGGGGGTCGCGACGTACCGCTCGCTCGTCGACGGCCCCGCCGACGTCGCGTGGGCCTACGACGAGCCGCTGCCGGAGGCGCTGCCGCTGCCCGGGCACCTGTGCTTCATGGGCGAGGGGATCGTGACGGAGGTCGACGGGCAGCGCGTGTAGGGGTCGCCGCACCGGCCGGGGAACCGTCATGCGGATGCGGGACCACCTCTCGGCGTGACCCGTCACCGTCTGGTAGCAGAGGCCCTCAGAGTCCCGCAGGCATGGCGAGGAACGGCGAGGCGTAGCCGTCGACCGCGTCGAGCACCCGCTCGGCGTCCTCGAGGGGCATCCGGTCGGCCTCGGCGGCGAGGACCGCGGGCAGGAGGCGGACGTCGCCGGGTGACGCGAGCCCGGTCGGGCCGTGCTGGGCGAGCACCCACGACACCGCGGCCCGGATCTGCTCGGTGTCGCTCAGCGGCTCGTACCACGTGCCGAACTGCTGGTCGCCGAGCTCGGCGCCGCCGGGGACGTCGGGCCAGTTGCGACGTGCCGCGGTCTTGATGGTGAGGAGACCGACGTCCTGCCGCTCCACCTCCGCGACCAGCGCCGCCCAGTCGTCGCGGAAGGTCGGGTCGCGCCAGAGGACGGCGTTGAGCGGGGTGAGGACCGTGGCGAACGGGTGGCGTCGCAGCGCCTCGAGGTGGGTGGCGGCGGCGCGGTAGCCGTGGCCGGTGATCCCGACCGCCCCGACGAGTCCCTCGTCCTGCGCCCGCACGGCGGCCTCGAGCGCGCTGCCGGGGCCGGTGGCGCGGTCGAGCTCGTCGAAGTCACCGACGGCGTGGAGCTGGAGGAGGTCGACCCGGTCGGTCTGCAGCCGCTCGAGCGAGTCGTTGATCTGCCGCCACGCGGCGTCGCGGTCACGCAGACCGGTCTTGGTCGCGAGGAACACCCGGTCCCGGACGTCGGCCATGAGGGCGCCGAGCCGCAGCTCGGCGTCGCCGTAGTCGGCGGCGACGTCGAGGTGGTTGACGCCGGCGTCGAGCGCACGGGTCACGGCGTCGTCGGCCGTCGCCTGGTCGACGCTGCCGAGCGCCGCGGCGCCGAACACGATGACGGAGCTGTGGTGCTCGAGCCGGCCGAGCCTGCGGGTCTCCATGGGACGGGTCTACACCCGGTCCCGCGGATGTGCTCGGTCTGCCGGCCCGGTGCCGCGCACCGTCGCTGGTGTCTGATTCTCAGATTCGCTGTCGTCGTGCGCACGATCACCGCCACCGAGGCGTCGCGGCGCTTCTCCGACCTCCTCGACGCCGTCGAGCGGGGGGAGAACGTGACGATCACCCGCGGCAACCGTCGGATCGCCGAGATCCGGCCCGCGCGCGCCCGCCGGGGCCGTGACCTCCGCGAGGCGCTCACCGGCACCGCTCCCCCGGACGCCGAGTTCGAGGCCGCGGTCGAACAGGCGACGGCCCTGCTCACGACCGAGAACAGGGACCCGTGGGCCGGAGACTGATCCTCGACACGAACGCGCTGATCGCCTACGAGCGCGGCACGATCGATGCCACTGCCCTCGACGACGACGATCTGGCGATCGCGGCCGTCACCGTGGCGGAGTACCGCGTCGGGATCGAGCTGGCAGCGACCGCCGCTCGCGCGGCCGACCGGTCCCGCGCCCTCGCCGCGCTCACCGGCGCCGTCGACGTGCTCGAGTACACCGAGAGCACAGCAGCCCATCACGCGCATCTGATGGCCCACGTGCGCACGTCAGGCAGACCCCGCAGCGCCCACTACCTCATCATCGCCGCGCACGCGGCGGAGACCGGGCGCACGGTGGTGAGCCGCGACGCCGCCGCCCGGTTCGACACCCTCCCAGGGGTGCTCGCGATCTCGATGTGACCCGCGTCGACCGCGGCTCCCAGGGTGGGGAGCACCTGCTTGCTGACGACGTGCTGCCTGCCCGGCTTCTACCCACCCGTGAGCTGAGGCCCGGGGGTGAGGGGCGGAGTCCCTTGGGGGTCTCGCGGTTCGACGTGGCGCAGCATCCGGCGGTCCCTCCATGACGAGAGAAGCACCGCAACGCCGAGGGCGAGCATGCTGAGCGAGAGGGTGAGGTCGACAGGGCCGGTGACGTCGGACAGAGGGTCGGGCACCACTCGAAGGGTTGCCCCGGTGATCATCATGGGGCCCAGCCAGATCCCCCTCGCCCCAGCGCGGGCGATCCAGATGGCGACCTCGCGCTCGGGTCCGGCGGCGGGAAGCCGGCCGCGTCGAATGGCAGCCCGAGCACGCCGACGAGTTGCCCGGTCTGATCGTGGCACACAGAAGGGCCGGTCCCGCAGGAGGGACGTCAACGCGAGGGCACTCCACACGACGAGGAGCACGGCCAGCCCGAAGTCGACGACCGACCACACGTCCTTCACGACACCATGATGCGGGATCGGGCGGTGCCCAGGGGGCGCGAACGGCGCTCGCGCTGCAGACGCACGCCGCCAGGCCCGGCCGCGCGCGGCTGTCATGGGCACTCGTCCGCGAGCACGACGCCTGGGTGGAGCTGAGGGGACTCGAACCCCTGACCCCCTCGTTGCGAACGAGGTGCGCTACCAGCTGCGCCACAGCCCCTTGCGGTCCACGAGATTAGCACCGCCCGGGCGGTGCCCCCGGCCACCGTCCGGGGGGTCGACCACCCGGACGCCGATCGCGTCACCCCACTGCGGGACAGGGGTTGTAGACGCGAAACGGCCCGATGGGCGTCTACGACCCCTGCGGCGCAGCCCTTGTGGCGTGGGGACCGGGGTCCCAGCGGCGAGCGGACCTCAGCCGGCGGCGGAGCGGCGTTCGGGCTGCTCGTCGCCCGTGGCCTCGGCCTGCTCGGCCGACGGCGCCTCCACCGGGGCCTGCGGCCGGGACGAGCTGACGATCGGCTCGGCGTCACCGAGGGCCACCGGGGGCAGGGACCACGGCAGCGCCGGCGGGCGGTGGCTCACCGGCTTGGTCGCGTAGACGGGTGCCGGCACCTCGGCGGGGGTCCACGTGCCGTCGCTCGTCTCGGCCGCTCGCTCCGCCGGGCGGGCGACCTCGCTCGCCGCGGGTCGTGCGGGACGCGGCGCGAGAGGCGCGCCGCTGCGCCCGGCGCGGGCGTCGAAGACCTCGGTGGCGACACGGCGGGCGCGAGGCGGGAGGTCGGCGGCGGTGCGGACGACCGGGGAGCGCCGGCGGCGGGTCGAGGCCGCCGCGACCGCGCCGGAGGCGACCGCCCCGACGAGCCACCCGCCCGCGAGCACGGGCGCCCACCACGGCACGACCCCGACACCGAGGAGGACACCGGTGACGAGGAGACCGACGAGCCCGGCGAGCGCGGCCAGCCCGCGCACGCGGGTGACGAGGCGGTCCCGCCGGCTCCGCTCCCGGAGCGTGGCGGCGAGGTCGGGGGTGGGGCGGGCCGGCAGCCGGTCGGACACGACGGGCCGGTCGGCGGTGAGGACGACGCGGTGCGAGGGCCGTTGGGCCGCGGGCCGCTCGAGCACCCGGACGGCGGCGGACGAGCGGTCGCCGTCCCGGTTCTCCAGGCGGGCGGCCCGCTCGCTCACGAGGACGGGTACGAGGTAGACCGCCCACAGTCCCACGATGACGAGGAGGATGATCCCGCCGGCGCCCACGACAGGACCGTAGGTCCGCACCGCGTCGTGGCCGTGGACCTCACAGGCGTGTCGCGGACCCGCCGTTCCCGAGGTCGTCGCGGGACGCCTCGCGGGGCACCTCCCGGGCCGCGTGAGCCCGGGCGTGCAGCCCCTCGGGCACCTCGTCGGCGAGCACGGCGAACGACACGTGGTCCCGCCAGTCGCCGTCGATGTGGAGCAGGCCCCGGCGCAGGCCCTCGTCCCGCAGCCCGAGCTTGCGGACCACGGCGAGGCTCGGCGCGTTCTCGGGCCGGATGTTGATCTCGAGCCGGTGGACGCCGCCGGCGAAGCAGTGGTCGGCGGCGAGCCCGACGGCGCACGGCACGTGCCCGCGCCCGGCGACCTGCCGGTCGATCCAGTAGCCGACCGAGCCGCTGCGGAACGCGCCCCACGCGAGCATCGACACCGTCAGCTGCCCGCGCAGCCGACCGTCGACCTCGATGGCGAAGGGCAGGGCCCGGCCCTCCCGGGCCTGCCGTCGCAGCCCGGCGACCATGCCGGCGTAGCTGGGGGGCACGGACCCGTCGGGCGCGGTGGCCTCCCACGGCTGCAGCCAGTCCCGGTTGCGCAGCTGCACCTCCTCCCACGCCGCACGGTCCCGGCGGCGGAGCGGCCGCAGCCGCAGCCGCCCGTGCTCGAGCTCGACCGGCCAGAGCCGGGTGTACGTCACGGCTCCCCCCGACCGTGTGCGTGGGCCTCGGGCCCGGGCACGCCGGCGAGCATGTCGAGGGCGTGCGGCAGCAGGGGACCGAGGACCTCGAGCGCGTCGCGGCAGGCGCCGGTCGAGCCGGGCAGCGCGACGACGAGCGACCGTCCGGCGACCCCGGCGACGGAGCGGGACAGGGACGCGGTGACGACGCCGCGGGCGCGCCCGTCGGCGCGCAGGGCCTCCGCCACGCCCGGCACCTCCCGGTCCAGGAGCGGCCGCACCTGCTCGGGGGTCGTGTCGTCGGGTGACAGCCCGGTCCCGCCCGTGAGGAGGACGACGTCGGCGCCGGCGGCGAGCGCCTCACGCAGCGCGGTCCCGACGGCGTCCCCGTCGGGCACGACGGCGGCTACCGGCACCTCGAGGCCGAGCTCCCGCAGCCCGGCGACGAGCAGCGGCCCGGAGCGGTCCGCGGCGGTCCCGGCCGCCGCGCTCGTCGAGACGGTGACGACGCGGCCGCGGCGGGCCCCGGGCGGCTCAGCCATCACCGCGCACCCAGTCCCCGCTGCGCCCGCCGGACTTCGCGACGACCCGCACGTCGGTGATCTCGCTGAGCCGGTCGAGCGCCTTCACCATGTCGACGACGGTGAGCCCCGCGACCGCGACGGCGGTGAGGGCCTCCATCTCGACGCCCGTGCGCTCCGCGGTGCGCACCGTCGCGCGCAGCGCGACGCCGTCGTCGACGACCTCGACGTCCATGACGACCCCGTGCACCGCCACCGGGTGGGCCAACGGCACCAGGTCGGGGGTGCGCTTGGTGGCCTGGATGCCGGCGAGGCGGGCGACGGCGAGCACGTCACCCTTCGGCACCGTCCGGTCGCGCAGGGCCGCGACGACCTCCGGGGAGCAGCGGACGAGACCCGTCGCGACGGCCTCGCGGACGGTGACCGCCTTCGCGGTGACGTCGACCATGCGGGCCTGCCCCCGGGCGTCGACGTGCGTGAGCGACGGCCCGGTCGACGGTGGGATTCCGCTGTCGCTCACGCCGTGCCCCCCGCCAGCACGAGGCACTCGAGCCGGTCGCCGGGCTCCACCGCCGTGACGTCCTCCGGCACGACGGCCAGCGCGTCGGCGTGCGCGAGGTCGGCGGCGAGGTGGCTGCCCTGCCCGCCGACGGCCTCGCACTCCACGTCCGCGCCGCTCGGGCCGGTCGCGACGAGCCGTACGCGCGCGAACTGCCGCTTGCCCGCCGGGGACGACCAGCCGGACCGGGTGACGGCCTCGACGCGTCTCCGCTCGAGCACGCGGTGCCCGAGCGCGGCGAGGAGGGCGGGACGGACGAAGACCTCGAAGGACACCATCGCGCTCACCGGGTTGCCGGGCAGGCAGAAGACGGGAACACGGCGGCCGTCGGGTCCCTCGAGCACACCGAGACCCTGCGGCATGCCCGGCTGCATCGCGACCCGGCGGAACCGCACTCCCCCGGTCTCCCGCAGGACCGCCTTCACGACGTCGAACGCGCCGGCCGACACCCCGCCGGTCGTGACGACGACGTCGGCGCGGGCCGCCTGCTCGGCGAGCGCGGACCGCAGGCCGGCGGGGTCGTCGGGCACCCCGCCGACGTGCGCGGCGTCGCAGCCGAGCTCCCGCGCCGCGGCGGTCACCCCGATGCCGTTGGAGTCGTGGACCTGACCGGGGCGAAGGGCACCGCCCGGCGCCACGAGCTCGTCGCCGGTCGACAGGACGGCGACCCGCGGGACCCCGACGACCCGCACCCGGGCACGCCCCACGGCGGTGAGGAGCGCGAGCCGACGCGGGTCGAGCAGGTCCCCGGCCCGCAGCACGGTCTCGCCGGCCCCGACGTCGCTGCCGGCGCGGCGCACGAACCGGCCCGGCTCGGCGGGGGCACGGACCTCGACGCGCTCGACGCCGGCGTCGGTCTGCTCGACGGGCACGATGCCGTCGGCGCCGGGCGGCACGACGCCGCCGGTCATGATCCGCACGGCCGACCCGGCCGGCAGGGCGTCGGGGGCGGCGGACCCGGCGGCGACGTCCCCGAGGACCGGCAGCACGACGGGGCTGCCCTCCGACGCGGAGGCGACGTCCGCGCAGTGGACCGCGTAGCCGTCCATGCCGGAGTTGTCCGCTCCCGGCAACGGCGCGGGGGCGACGACGTCCTCCGCGAGGACACGGCCGAGGGCGTCGAGGAGTCCGACCTCGACCGGCGTGACCGGCGCGACGAGGGCGAGGCAGTCCCGGCGGTGGTCGTCGACCGGGACGAGCCCCGCGACCCCGTGTCCGCTCACGAGCCGCTCACGCCTGCTGGAAGTCCGTCCCGCCGACGTACTCCGTCAGCCACGCCCGGAAGTCCGGCCCGAGGTCGTCGCGCTCCGCCGCGAGCCGGACGACGGTCTTGAGGTAGTCGAGGCGGTCGCCCGTGTCGTAGCGGCGACCGCGGAACACGACGCCGGTGACGCCGTGGCCGTCCCCGTCGCCCGTCGCGAGGGTCTGCAGGGCGTCGGTCAGCTGGATCTCGCCGCCACGGCCGTACGGGGTGTGGCGCAGGATCTCGAACACGGCCGGGGACAGCGCGTACCGGCCGATGAGGGCGAGGTTGCTCGGCGCCTCCTCCGGATCGGGCTTCTCGACGAGCCCGGTGACGCGGACGACGTCCGTCTCGTCGGTGGGCTCGACGGCCGCGCAGCCGTAGAGGTGGACCTGGTCCTGCGGCACCTCGAGGAGGAGGACGACGCTGCCGCCGTGCTTCTGCTGGACGTCGAGCATGCGCGGCAGGATCTCGTCGCGCGGGTCGATGAGGTCGTCGCCGAGCAGCACGGCGAACGGCTCGTGGCCGACGTGCTGGGCCGCGCACAGCACGGCGTGACCGAGGCCGCGGGGGTCGCCCTGCCGGACGTAGTGGATGGTGCCGAGGTCGTTGGAGGCCTGGACCGCCCGCAGGGTCGAGTCCTTGCCCTTGGCCTGGAGGGAGTGCTCGAGCTCGAGGTTGCGGTCGAAGTGGTCCTCGAGCGCCCGCTTGCTCCGGCCGGTGATCATGAGGACGTCGTCGAGGCCGGCGGCGACCGCCTCCTCCACCACGTACTGGATGGCGGGCCGGTCGACCACCGGCAGCATCTCCTTCGGCGTCGCCTTGGTCGCCGGCAGGAAGCGGGTGCCGAGACCGGCGGCAGGGATGACGGCCTTCGTGGCCCGTGCGTCAGTCGTCATGTCACGACCCTAGGCCTCCCCCCGGACCACGGCGATCAGTCACGGGCCCCGGCGGGCACGACGGGACTGGGCTCCCCCCCGGGCAGCCGCGCGACGCGGGCGCGGTCCCGCCCGGCCTCCTTCGCCTCGTACAGGGCCCGGTCGGCGGCGCGCATGAGGTCGGTGCCGGTCGTGCCGTGCTGCGGGTACGCCGCGATGCCGATGGACGCGCTGACCGGGATCGGCGGTGCACCGTCCGGCAGCCGGAACGGCTCCACGCGCAACGCCGCGAGGATGCGCTCGGCCAGCGCCGTGGCGCCGTCGAGGTCGGTCTCCGGCAGGAGGAGGGCGAACTCCTCCCCGCCGTAGCGGGCGACGGTGTCGACCTCGCGGACGCACTCGGTGACGCGACGCGCGAGCTCCCGGAGCACGGCGTCGCCCGCCGCGTGGCCGTGGGTGTCGTTGACGGCCTTGAACCGGTCGAGGTCGACCATGAGCACCCCGAGCGGGTGGCCGAACCGCACGGCGCGCTCGAGCTCGCGCACGAGCATGGTGCTGAGGTGGCGGAAGTTGTGGACGCCCGTGAGCGGGTCCGTCACCGACAGCCGCTCCACCTCCAGGTGGTCCTTGATGTTCGCCAGGGCCGTGCCGGCGTTGCCGGCGAGCGCCGCGATGGCCTCCAGGGCGTGCGAGTCGTAGCCGGGCGCCCCGACGGGCCGAGCGACGACGACGGCCCCGAGGGGACGGGCGCTGCTGCCGATGGGCACCGCGAGGGTCGGTCCGACCGTGTCGCCGCCCGGCTCCTGCAGCAGCGCCTGCTCGGCGAGCGCGCGGTCCGCGAGCCGGGTGAGGCCCGTCCGCAGCGGCTCCTCCAGGGGTCCGCTCTCGTCGCCCCGGCCCCGCTCGCGCAGCGACAGCACCCGACGGCCCAGCCGGGACCCCCGGTCGTGGTGGACGGCCACGCCCATGGGCGCCTCCGCCGCGAGCAGCGCTCCCTGGAGGACCGACTGCAGGAGCCCGTCGCGGTCGTGGGTCTGCTGCAGCGCGTGGGCGAACACCTCCTGCTGGCGCTGGACGCCCTCCTCGCGGGCCCGCAGGTCGCGGGCGAGGGAGCCGAGGACGCTCGAGACGCCGCGGAGGTCCCGGTCGTCCGGGGCGGTCGGCACCTCGGCGGTGTCGTCGCCCGCGGCGATGCGCCGGGCGAGGTCGGCGACGTCGCGGAGGGGACGCAGGATCGTCGCCGACAGCAGCCAGATGAGCAGGGCGGTGCCGAAGACGCTCGCGACGAAGGCGATGACGAGCTGCTGCCCCACCAGGCCCCGCGGCTCGCCGACCGCGACCACCCGCACGTCGTCGCCGAACACCTGGCGGCTGACGAAGCGCTGGTCGACCACCCGCCCGACGCCGTCGGCGTCCGCGACGGCGGCCGCGGCGAGGTTGCCCGCGATCTCGTCGTCCGCGGACAGGCTGCCGCTCGCGGCGACGACGTCGTCGCCGTTCAGCAGCAGGATGCTGCCCGTCCGCAGGCCCGCGGCCTCCGTCACGCGGCCGAGCAGCTCGTCGTCGAGGGGCGCGGCGACGAGCACCGACCCCTGCTCGACGACCTGGCCGCCCGGGCCGATGAAGGTGACGTCGACGGTGTCGGCGAGGACGACGTCGCCGTCGGCGGTGAGCACGCTCCCGCTGCTGCAGTCCGCCCGCGCGACGACCTCGGGTGTCTCGACGGCGGCGGGCACGGCCTCGCCCGCGGAGCCGACCACCACCCCGTCGCGGTCGAGGACGACGACCGTCCAGGGGTCCCCGTTGGTGACCGCGGTCCCGCTCACGCCCGCGGCGGCCTGGGAGAACGCCCGCTCGGGGGAGACCTCGGCGGCCGTGGCGGAGACCTGCGCCTGCAGCTGCGCGGTGACGAGGGCCGCCCGGTCGGCGACCGCGGCGCACTCGGCGACGAGCAGCGACGACGCGGCGGCGGCGATCTGGCGCAGCCGGGCCTGCTCCGCCTCGCCGACCTGCCACGGCAGCAGGACGCCGACGATGGTGAACACCCCGAGCAGGGGGACGACGGCCGCGGCGACGAGCGCGGCGAACAGCCGCCACCGGATGCTCACGCCGACCTCCCGTCGCCACCGCGTGGAGCGCGGTGTGCCCGAACCGCCACGATCCTCCCATGACCAGCGGACACGACGGCGACAAGGCCGCCCTGCGTCTCGCCGTGCGGCGCCGGCGCGCCGGGGCCGACGAGGCGACCCGGCGCGAGGCCGCGGACCGGCACGCGGGGCTCGTCGGCGCCGTCCTCGACCTCCGGCCCGGCGCAGCGGCGACCGTCGCGTGCTACGCCTCGATCGGGGACGAGCCCCGGACGGCGCCGCTGCGGGCGGCGCTCGCCGCGCGGGGTGTCGAGGTCCTGCTGCCGTGGCTGCGCCCCGACCTCGACCTCGACTGGGTGCGCGACCCCGGCCCGGCCGCGACGACCGGGCGGGAGCACGCCCTGCGCCCGCCCGGGGACCGGCTCGGCCCGGACGCGGTCGGGCGCTGCGGGGTCGTGGTCGTGCCCGCGCTCGCCGTCGACGCCGCCGGCACCCGGCTCGGGCAGGGGGGTGGCTCCTACGACCGTGCCCTGGCGCGGCTGCGGGCCTCCCCGGCGGGTGCCGCGGTGCCCGTCGTCGCCGTGCTGTCGTGTGCTGAGGAGCTGCTCCCGGGCGCGGCGCTGCCGCGGGAGACGCACGACGTCGCCGTCGACGCCGTCCTGCTCCCCGACGGGCTGCGGGTGCTCCGCGGGCAGCCGGACGAGGGGGAGCCGGCCGGGCACGGCCGGTCGTGATGCCGGCTAGTCGGCGGGGACCAGCTCGAGGCGCACCGTCGCGGCCGCCTCGACCGCGGCGCGCGTCGCCGGCATCGGGAAGGTGCCGCCGCTCGCCCACGTCTCCCACTGGTCCCCGTGGTAGCGGTCGGTGGGGTGCCCGGAGACCCCCGTGAGGTCGACCCAGCGGGACGCGTCGCGGTCGGCGAGGTCGACGACCATCCGCATGCTCGGCACCGCCGTCACCCCGAAGCCGTCCGCGGCGTCGTAGGAGGCGGCGTCGACGGTGGAGATCCCACCGGCCAGACCCCGCTCGGGCAGGTTGAACAGGCGGCGCACGGGCCACGGCACGGCGTCCCCGCCGAGCGGGGTGTGCGTCGGGGTGAGGGTGTGGAGGGCACCCCACCGCCACCCGGCGGGGTCGTCGCCGAGCTCCGCGGCGAGCCGGTCGGCGGCGGCGACGGCCGCGGCCCGCAGCACGTCGTCGCGGGTCTCGACGCCGGGTGTCGTGACGTCGTCCCACCAGGGGTCGTCGGGGTCGTCGAGGAGCAGGTCGACGGCCCGGACCCAGCGGGAGCCGCCGTCGGGGTGCAGGGCGGGCGGCAGCTCGTCGTGGAAGGTCCGGGCGAGCACCTCGACCCACACGGCCGCCGCGTACGCCGCCCCGGCGCTGTCGACCGGCTGGTCGCCGTCCCAGCTCCCCAGGACGTCGAGCGCCTCCCGGGTCGTGCCGTCCGGCACCTCGCCCGTGGCGGCGAGGACCGCGGGCACGACGGTGACGACGAGCGGGCTCGTCGCGTCGAGCTGCAGGTCGAGCATGTCCTCGACCGTGACGTCACCCCGGTCGACGAGCGCCGCGAGCCGGTCCTCCAGCACGCGCGCGCGGTAGCCGAGGTCGGTGTCGTCGCCGAGGTACAGGGCGGTGTCGAGCGTCCCGCCGGGGGTGAGGACGGCGTTGTTCGCCGTGACGAGCCAGCCGCGGGCGGGGTCGACGACGACCGGCAGGGCGTCGCGGGGCACGTCGCCCTGCCAGTCGTAGGCGCTGTCCCAGCCCGGGACGGGCGTGAGCCCGTCGCCCGCGCCGCGGACCGGCACCGCGGACGGCGTCACGTAGCCGACGGCGCCGCCCACCCCGGTCTCGGCGAACACGATGTTCTGGCCGGGCACGTCGAGCAGCCGCGCGGCCGCGACGACCTCGTCGGCCGAGCGAGCCCGGTTGATCGCGAAGACGGCGTCGAGGGTGGTGCCGGGCTCCGTCGCGGTCCAGCGCAGGGCGACGGCGTGCTCCACCTCGGCGTCGGCGTCCGGCCCGGTCCCGGCGTCGGTCTGCGCGTCGGTCTGCGCGTCGGTCTGCGCGGTGCCGTCGACGACCCCCGCGAGCGGGCGCAGCGTGTCGAGCGCGTCGCTCAGCAGCGGTCCGGAGTCCCCCACCCGCACCCGCAGCGGCACCGGGTCGCCACCGGCCACCTCGATGACCTCCTCGCGCACCTGGAGCGGCACGAGCCTGCCGTCGCGCTCCTGCGCGTCCCCGACGACCCGCTCGACGACGAGGTCGGTGTGGTCGGCGTAGAGGGTCGTGAGCCCCCACGCGAGGTCCGGGGTCTGCCCGATGAACACCCCGGGCATGCCGGAGAAGGAGAACCCGGTGACGTCGTACGGGCAGTCGTCGTCGACCACGCGGCAGTGCAGCCCGACCTGGTACCAGGTGGACGGCGAGGCGGGCGCGAGGTGGGGGTCGTTCGCGAGCAGCGGCGCCCCGCTCGCGGTGTGCTGCCCCGACACCACCCACGAGTTCGAGCCGAGCCCCTCGGCCGTGCCCCCGGCGCGAGCGGACCCGGCGAGACCCGTCAGGCCGTCGACGGCGGCGAGGGCGTCCGCGGCGCGGACGAGGGCGGGACCGGCGGTCGCGGGCAGCCGCGGGACGGGCGCCCCCTGGGTGCCCACCGGCCGCTCCGTCTCGCCGTCGCGGACGATGCTCGGGTGCTCGGCGGGGTAGTCGGGGTACAGCTGCGCGACCCGCTCGTCGGTGAGGCCCTCGGCGAGCAGCAGGCCGCGACCGAGCTCGGCGGAGTAGTTGGAGCGCAGGTCCCACGCGAGGGCCTTCAGCCAGGCGACGGAGTCCGCGGGCGTCCACGGTTCGACCGGCCCGACCGGCACCTGCAGCCCGAGGACGGTGTACGCCAGCGACAGCTGCCGCGGCGAGCGGTCGGCGGTCCACGCGTCGACCCCGCGGGCGTAGGCCTCGAGGTGCTCGATCGTCGCGGGGTCGAGGAGGGCGAGCTCCGCCTCGCCCGTGCGCCGCCACCCGAGGGTGCGGATGACGGCGTCGGCCTCGAGGGCGGCCTCGTCGGCGCCCACGAGCTCCGACAGCCGCCCGGCGGTGATGTGGCGGCGCAGGTCCATCTCGAAGAAGCGGTCCTGCGCGTGGAGGTAGCCCTGGGCGGCGAACAGGTCCGCGGCGGTGTCGGCGTACACGTGGGGGACGCCGCGGGCGTCACGCAGCACCTCGACGGGCCCGGACAGCCCGGGCAGGACCTGCCGGCCGGCGCGGTCCGGCACCGGCGCGCGGACCGCGACCGTCACCAGCGCCGCGCCCGCGACGAGGGCGAGGACGACGACGGCGGCCACCGCGACGAGGACCCGTCGCACGAGCCGCCCGTGGCCGCCCCGGGTCGCCGGTCCCCCCGTCCCCGGACCGGACGCCGGGCCGCCTCGTCGCGCCACCCCGGCACACTAGGCGCAGGGACGACGTCAGGAGGACCGCGGTGACGACCGGGCCGGGTGACCCTGCCGCCGCCGGCGGGGCGTCCGTCGTGCCCGAGACCCTGCCGTGGGCCCTGCCGTCGGCCCTGCCCGTCACGCTGCCGGTGCCCGAGACGGCCGAGGGCGTGCTCGTCGTCGTCGCGCTCGTGCTCCTCACCGCCGTCGCCGCCGTGCGCCTGTCGAGCCGGACCGGCCTGCCGTCGCTGCTGCTCTACCTCGGTCTCGGCGTGCTCCTCGGCGAGGACGTGCTCGGCGTCGAGTTCGACGACGAGGAGCTGACGCAGGCCATCGGGTACACCGCGCTCGCCCTCATCCTCGCCGAGGGCGGCCTCACGACCCGGTGGGCCGCGATCAAGGACCAGCTCGGTCCCGCGGCGTCGCTCGCGACCCTCGGCACGGTCGTGTCGTTCCTCGTCACGGGGCTCGGGGCGTGGCTCGTCCTCGACGTCGACCTCCTCACCGGGCTGCTGCTGGGGGCGGTCGTCGCGAGCACCGACTCCGCGGCGGTGTTCTCCGTGCTGCGGTCGGTGCGGCTGCCGCGTCGGCTCGTCGGGATCCTCGAGGCGGAGTCCGGCCTCAACGACGCGCCCGCCGTCCTCGCCGTCCTCGCCCTCACCGCCGCGGCGGCGGGCCGCTCGGACGACCCGTGGTGGGTGTCGGCGCTGCTCGCCGTGCTCTCCCTCGCCGTCGGGGTCGGGGTCGGCCTCGGCGTCGCCCGGCTCGGGGCCGCGCTCCTGCGCCGGCTCGCCGCGCCCGCGTCGGGCCCGTTCCCCCTCGCGGTGTTCGCGGTCCTCGCCGTCGCCTACGGCGGGGCGACCCTGCTCGGCGGCAGCGGCTTCATCTCGGTCTACGTCGCGGCGCTCGTCCTCGGCAACGCGCGGCTCCCCCACGGCGGCGCGACGCGAGGGTTCGCGACGTCGCTCGGCTGGTTCGCGCAGATCGGCCTCTTCGTGCTGCTCGGACTGCTCGCGACGCCGTCGCGGCTGCCGGAGGCGATCGGGCCGGCGCTGCTCATCACCGCGGTCCTCGTGCTCCTCGCCCGGCCGGCGTCGGTCGTGGTCTCGACGGTGTGGTTCCGCGTGCCGTGGCGGGACCAGGCGTTCCTGTCGTGGGCGGGGCTGCGCGGGGCGGTCCCCATCGTGCTCGCGACCATCCCCATCCTCGAGGGGGTCACGGGCTCGCGGCGGATCTTCGACGTCGTATTCGTCGTCGTCGTCGTGAGCGTGCTCCTGCAGGCCCCGACCCTGCCGTGGCTCGCGCGGCGCCTCGGGCTGCAGGAGGACGAGGCGACCGACATGGACGTCGAGAGCACGCCCCTGGGGCGCATGGGGGCGGACCTCCTCGAGGTGCAGGTGCACGAGCGCTCGCGCCTGCACGGGGTCACGGTGCAGGAGCTGCGGCTGCCGAAGCCCGCGCACGTGTCCCTCGTCGTCCGTCCCGACGGCGCGCTCGTACCGACCCCGACCACGGTCCTCCGGCGCGGTGACGCCGTCCTCGTCGTGACGACGCCCGCCATCCGCGAGACGGTGGAACGACGCATCCGCGCCGTCAGCGAGGGCGGGCGACTCGCCGGCTGGGGCGAGCCCGGCGGAACGGACGGAAGGCGGCGCCCCGGATGAGCGTTCAGACTGGACGGACGGCTCGGCACCCTGACCCGGGCCCCCGAAGGAGGCACCTGTGTCGGCAACCGTCCCCGATCTCTCGGTCCAGCGTTCGCGGCGCCACGCCGCCGACGCCGGCGAGAACGACCGGGCGGAGGTCGTCGTGACCGGCCCGATGCCCGAACCCGACCTGGAGGCGGCCGAGTCCGCCGCGCGGGCGTTCCTCGACGCGCTCGGCGTCGACCTCGACCGCCCCGGTCTCGACCGGACGCCGCTGCGGATGGCGAAGGCGTACGCGGAGCTGTTCCGGCCGCGGCCGTTCACGATGACGACGTTTCCGAACGACGAGAACTACGACGAGATGGTCGTGGCCCGCGACATCCCGTTCACCTCCGTCTGCGAGCACCACCTCCTGCCGTTCTCCGGTCACGCCACGGTCGGCTACCTGCCGGGTGAGCGGATCCTCGGGCTGTCGAAGCTCGCCCGCGTCGTCGAGCTGTTCGCCCGGCGCCCCCAGGTGCAGGAGCGGATGACGCAGCAGGTCGCCCGCTGGCTCGACGAGCACCTGTCGCCCAAGGGCGTCGGGGTCGTGCTGACGGCGGAGCACACGTGCATGACGATCCGCGGCGTCCAGGCGCAGGGCACGACCACCACGACGTCGGCGTTGCTCGGTCGCGTCCGTCAGGACGCCCGCACCCGCGCGGAGTTCCTCGCGATCGCCGGCCGCTGACACCGCCGAGGGGTCGTCGTGGGGGCCGCGCACGCCGTACCATTGGCACTCGGCCGCCGCGAGTGCTACCGCTCCGGACGTCCACCCCACACCTGACGGGCGCCCCCCGCGCCCCGAGAACGCCAGGAGGCCCCGTGCCGACGTACGCCTACGCGTGCACCGCGTGCGGTCACGAGTTCGACGCCCAGCAGTCGTTCACCGACGACGCCCTCACCAGCTGCCCCGAGTGCGCGGGTCGCCTGCGCAAGAAGTTCGGCGCGGTCGGGGTCGTCTTCAAGGGCTCCGGCTTCTACCGGACCGACTCCCGCACGAGCGGCACGTCGGGCTCCTCGGACTCCTCCGCGGCGAAGTCCGACTCCGGCTCGTCGAGCACCTCGGGTGACTCGTCGACGTCCTCCTCGTCGTCCTCGTCGACGTCCTCGTCCTCGTCGTCGTCCTCGTCCTCGACCGGTTCGTCCGCGGGCTCGGCGGGCAAGGCGGCGACGTCCGCGGCGTGAGCCGCAGGACGGGGCGTCGTCCCCACAGGCGCTGACAGCACCCGTTCCTCCACAGCCGGACGACGGGCGGCGCCGGCTTCCCGGGGTTCGCGGCGAGTCTGGTCCGGTGCTGCCCGGACCGTTGCGACCCGAGCTGCGTCTCGATCCGCACCTGCGGCGGCGCGTGCGTCGCTCGTGGGTGCGGGTGGCGCCCGTCGCCGTGCCGTTGCTGCTCGTGTGCCTCCTGCTGCCCCGGCTCGTGTCCCCCGGCGAGGCGCAGGCGAACGACAGCCCGGGCCCCGGCTCACCCTCGGCCGCCCGGGCCGTCGTCGTCCCGGACGGGCGCGTGGTCGTGGCCGTCACCCCGTCGGAGCCGGCCGTCCTCGCGCTCCTCGCCCACGGTGACCGGGTCGACGTCCACGGCCCGGCCCCGGGCGGTGATCCCCTCCCCGGCGACGGAGTCGGCGCGACAGGTGACGCCGCGACGCAGTGGCTCGGCGGCGTCGCCCCCGTCCGCAGGTTGGCGTCCGCCGCCGGTGTCGTCGCCACCGGCGACCCCCTGCCCCCGGGGTCGGTCGCGCTCGCGGTGACTCCGGCGGAGGCCGTCGCGCTCGCCGGGGCGCAGGGCGGGGTGCACCTCGCTCTGCTCCTGTCCGAGGACGACGGTGCTGGCTAGGCTCAGGCCGCGGCCGCGATACGGCCGCGGACAACCCCTGTCCCCATCGCTCCCGTCCACGAAGGGACCCGCTGTGCTCCAAGGCTTCAAGGAGTTCGTGCTCCGCGGCAACATCGTCGAGCTCGCCGTCGCCGTCGTCATCGGCACGGCCTTCGCCGCGCTCGTCGCCGGCTTCACCGAGAACATCATCAACCCCGTCCTCGCCGCCGTCGGCGGCACGGGGGACGTGCCCGGCCTGTCCGTCCAGCTCGTCGCGGGCAACGACGCCACCATCGTCAACTTCGGCGCCGTCGTCGCTGCGATCATCCAGTTCCTCATCACCGCCGCGGTCGTGTACTTCGTGTTCGTGGTGCCGATGAACCGGCTGAGCGCGCTCCGCAAGCAGGGCGAGGTGCCCGCAGAGGAGGCGCCCGCACCGGACGTCGAGCTCCTCGCCGAGATCCGCGACCTGCTGCGCGAGCAGCGCACGGAGCGTCCGCTCGCCTGACGGGGACCCGGGGGTCCCGGCACCTCACCAGTGCGGGGGGCGCTCCCGGAGGATGCTGTCGTCGCGGTCGTCGGCGTCCCGCACGTCGACCTCGCCCCAGCCCCGGTCGCTGTCGTCGGGGGACAGGGGGAGCACCGGGTCGTCGACGCGGTCGGCCCGCCGGACGGCGGAGGGGTCCGCTGCCTCGTCCGCTGCCTCGTCCCCTGCCTCGCCGGCTGCCTGGTCCTCCGGGACCACCGGCGGGGTGACCGGCGCCGGACGCGGCGCGCCGCCCACCACCTCGGCGAGACCACGGGCGACACCCTCGACGTCCGCGGCGACGAGCTCCGCGGCCACGAGCCGGTGGGACCAGCCGGCCTCGGCGAGCCGGGCCCGGCGCGCGGCGAGGGCGCCGGGGTCGGGCACGTCGACGTCGACGTCGACCACGAGCACGCCCCGCGCCCCCCGCACGAGCAGCCCGCCACCGGAGCCGGCGCCGACCTCGAGGTCGTGGGTGTCGGTGAGCGTCGTGCCGAGCACCCGCAGCACGGGGTCCCCGAGGCGCCGGCCCGTCGGCTGCTCACCCCTGGTCCCGGACGGCTCCGTACCCGCTCGACCGGCGGCCCGGTCGCCACGGGCGGACGTCGCCGCCTCGACGGCCTCGAGCACCTCCCGCAGGGCCCGGGCCCCGGGCGTGCGGAGGCGGGCGGGGTCGAGGTCGTCGCTGCGCAGGGCCGTCACGACGTGGAGGCGGTGGCGGGCGCGGGACAGGGCGGTGGCGAGGACGGCGGGGCCGCCGAGGTCGTCGAGGAGGCCGAAGCGGTGGACCACGCGCCCGTGCGGGGTGCGGGCGAACCCGGTCGTGAGGAGGACCTCGTCGCGTTCGAGGCCGCGCGCCTGGTCGACGGACGCGACGACGACCGGCTCGGGCCGGTCGCCGGAGAAGGCGTCGGCGAGCGCCGGGTACGCGCGCACGGCCCGCCGCACCCCCGCGGCGACCGCGGCGGCGTGCCCCCGGGTGAGCCCGAGGACGGCGACGGAGCGGGCGGGCTCGTGGGCGGCGCACTCCGCGACGAGGCGCAGCACCTCGCCCACGACGTGCTCGACCTCGACCTCCGTGGTGTCGAGCTGGTCGCTGCCGCCGCCGGGCAGGCCCGTGGCCCGGTCGAGCACGGTGCGGGTGACGGCGGGGTCGCCGGACGGGGTGCCGGCGGTGCGCACGGGGTGGCTGCCGGCGGCGCCCGGCAGACCGGCGAGGACCGGGTCCTGCGCCCGGTGGGAGGCGGTGAGCGCGTCGACGGGCAGGCAGGCGCCGAGCACCCCGAGCGCGGACCCCGGCCGGGCGCTGCCCAGGTCACCGAGGGCGAGGACCTGGGCCCCGCGCGCGAGCGCTCCGCACGCCTCCGGCATGCCGGTGCGGCCGGCGTCGTCGAGGACGACGACGTCGACGTGCTCGTGCGGCGGCAGGGCGGCGACGTCGGCGGGCACGACGACCCTGACCGGGTCGGGCAGGCGCAGCCGCGGGTCGAGCGCGGCCCGGGACGCGCGCACCCGCGCGGCGGCACCGGCGAGCCACGCCTCCTCGGAGCGGGCGTGCTCGGCGGCGGCGACGGTCGTCGCGTCCCGGTCGCGGGTCGGCGGGGCGGTCGCCTCGGCCACCCCGTGCCACCACGCGAGCCGCAGCTCCCGCGCGGCCCCCGCCGGGTCGACGGCCCCGGGCGGCAGCCGGCGCAGCTGAGCGAGCAGGGGCTCGCCGCCGCGTTCCCGCACACGCTGCCCGAGCAGCGTCCGGCGGGGCAGGTCGTCGAGGGCGAGCGCGTCCGCGGCGAGCCGTGTCGCGATGGCCTGCACGTCGTCGAGGTCGCGGTCGGCGAGCCGCAGGCCCGGATGGAGGGCGTCGAGCCGGTCGCACGCACGCACGAGCGCCCCGAGGGAGGCGACCATCGCGCCGGTCGCGGCGGGCAGGTGCGCCCAGCCGGAGCCCTCGGAGATCTCCTGCCACTGCCGGCGCTGGTCGGCGGCGGCGACGAGCAGCCGGTGCAGCTGGGCGTCGTCGACCTGCACGCCGGGGCGGACGAGGCGGCGGGCGCGGCGCTGGAGCCGCCAGCGGCTCGGCAGCGGCATCGCGTAGTCGGCGCTGCGGCGGAACTCCTCGTCGGCGGTCGCGACGACGAGGTCGAGGACGTGCATGTCGAAGACCTCGGGCACGAGCCGGTCGAGCGTGGCCTGCAGCCCGCTGAACAGCCGGAACCGGTCCCGGACCTGCGCGACGGTCTGCGCCCGCGCGGTGCCGGTGCCGTGGGCGAGGTCCCCGGCCGCGGCGCGGGCCTCGCGCACGAGCTCGTCGCGCATGCGTCGCGCGAGCCCGAGGGCCTCCTGCGCGCCCTGCCGGTCGGTGATGCGGGCGCCGGACCACGCGGACTCGTCGGGACGCAGGAGCCCGAGCCGGACGGCCTCGCCGAGGTCGTCGGCGAGGGCGTCGACCTGCTCCCGCGACAGGGCCGTCGCCGGGTCCTGCGTGAGGACGACGGAGGTGAGGCGCGGTCCCTCGGCGACGCCCGCGGCGAGCGCGGCGAGGACGTCCGCGCGGCTCACCTGCCACGGCCGGCGGACCTCGAGCAGACGGGCCGCGGCCTCGCGGTAGCGGGTTGCGGCGGCCTCGTGGCGGGCGGCGACGGCACCCGAGGACTCGGTCGCGCGGTTCCCGTCGGGGCCTGCGGCGGCGTCGGGCTCGAGCAGTCCGTGGGCGGCGAGCCGGTCCTGCAGCCCGTCGGCCTGCCCCCGGTCGGGCGTCACGACGAGGCAGCGCCGTCCGGTCGCCGCGGCGACGGCCGCGACGGCGAGCGCGACGGTCGTCGCGCCGGTTCCTGGCGGGGCGTCGACGGCGAGGCTGTGCCCGGCGAGGACGGCGGCGAGGACCCGGGGCTGGTCGCGGTCCGGGCGCACGGGCGCGAACCGGTCGAGGAGCTGCTCGACGGCACCGCCGTCGCCGATGCTGCCGGCGCCGGGGTCCGGGGACCCGGTGACGGGCAGGTCGGCGGGCAGCTGGTCCCAGTCCTCCCCCAGCCACGCGAGCGGGGAGTCCTCCACGCCGGTGTCCCGCAGCCGCTCGAGGTCGGCGACGATCCGGTCGTCGTCGACCGACAGCGGCGCGAGCAGCAGCCGCCGCCGCAGCACGGCCCCCGGCACGGCGGGCAGCCGGGACTGCAGGAGGTCGAGGACGGGGTAGGGGTCGAAGCCGCCGCGGGCGTCCGGGCGGGGCACGGCGTCCCCGACGACGGCGGCGAGGTCGAGCGCGCCGGCGCTGCGTCGGGCGAGCTCGCGGACCAGCGCCGGGTTGAGGGTGACGTCGCCGTGGACGACGACGAGGGCGTCGGCGTCCGTGCCGCTGCCGGACACCGCGCCGACCCGGCAGCGGCGCAGGAGCACCGGCACCTCCACGGCACCGGGCAGCACGACGACCCCGGCGACGAGGTAGCCAGCCGTGTGGCCGGCGTCCTCGAGGACCCCGACCCGGGAGCGGTAGCGCCGCAGCCGGGTGAGCGCCTCGAAGCGGGCGTCGGGGTCGCGGACCAGGCCGGACACCGGCTGGCGTCCGGACGACAGGAGCACCGCCTGGCCCGACGGGTGGGCGCTGGTGAGGTCGAGGGTGGCGTCGGCGGCCAGCCGCAGGTCGCGGGACGCGGAGGTCTGGTCGAGCAGGGCCGCGCGGGCGCGGTCGAGCACGGCGACGGCCCGGCCCCCCGGCGCTCCCGCCAGCCCCTCGGGCGTCACCGGCGACGGACCGGACGACGACATGCCCTCACGGTAGAGCCTCCCGCCGCCCGTCCCGGTCGACACTGGCGGGCGTGGCCGATGCCGTGTCGCCGGAGCCTCCGGAGTCCCCGGAGCGGCCCCGACGCACCCGCACGCTCGTGCTGGTGGTGCTCGGGGTGGTGTTCCTCCTCACCCTCGTCGTGCCGGCGGTCCTCGGGCGCGAGCTCGCGACGGAGGTGTCGGCGTGGGTGCGGCGACTCGTGTGGTTGGCGGTGCTCGTCGACTACGTCCGCGAGCTGCGGCGCGCCGAGGACCGGTGGGGGTGGGTCCTCACGCACCCGCTCGACCTGCTCGTCCTCCTCGTGCCGACGCTGCGGCCGGTGCTGCTGCTCACCGCCCTGGCGCTGCGACGGCGACGGCGCGGCTCGGGACGCCGGGCGCCGTGGACGACCGGTGCCGTCGAGCGCACGGCGGCGTACCTCGCCTCGGTGACCGCGACCCTGCTGCTGCTGTTCGCGCTCGCCGTTTACCTGGCGGAGCAGTCGGTCGACGACAGCCCGGTCGCGACCGTCGGGGACGCCCTGTGGTTCGCCGTCGCGACGGTCGCGACCGTCGGCTACGGCGACGTCGTGCCGGTGACGCCGCTGGGCCGCGCGGTCTCGGTGGGCGGGATGCTGCTGGGGATCGGGGTGCTGGGGGCGCTGACGGCCACCGTCGCCGCGCAGGTCCTCCGCCGGGTCGGCGCCGACCGGCCGCCCGACCCGGTGGTGGAGGAGGTGCTCAGCGAGGTACGGGCGCTGCGGGCGGAGGTTGCGGCACTGCGGGCCGGCGCCGCGCCGCCGTCGCGTCCCGACGCCGGCGACCGGGCAGGCGGAGCAGACCCTGCCCCACCGCCACCCCCAGGATGACGACGCTCCCGCCGACCACCGCCGCGACCGTCACGTCCTCCCCGAGCACGACCGCCCCGAGGACGACGCCGATGACCGGGGACAGGTACGTGACGGTGGAGGCGAACGTCGCGCCGAGCCCGGCGGTGACGGCGGTGTTGAGGACGAACGCGAGGCCGGTGCCGAGCACGCCGAGGGCGAGCATCCCGCCGACGACGGTCGGGGTGAGGGTGACGGGGTCGCGGGACAGGACGGGCGCGGCGAGCAGGCTCCAGCCGAGCCCGGTGCTCACCTGCCCGAACGCGATGACGAGCGGTCGCACCCCGCGGGGCAGGACGTAACGGCGCAGCCACACGAACCCGACGCCGTAGCAGGCGGTCGCCGCGAGGCACGCCAGCTGCCCGAGCACGGGACCGCTCGCACCGCCCAGCAGGTCGGGCAGCGCGACGACGACCACCCCGGCGAACCCGACGAGCAGGCCGATCGCCTTGCGGACGGTGACGGTCTCGACGGGAACGAACAGCAGGACGAGGACGATCGTCCACAGCGGGGTCGTCGCGTTGAGGACCGCGGCGAGGCCGGAGTCGATGCGGGTCTCCGCCCACGCGAAGAGCGTGAACGGCAGGAAGCAGAACAGCAGACCCAGCATCGACAGGTGCCCCCAGGTCCGCCAGTCCCGCGGCAGGCGGGTGCGGGTGGCGAGCAGCCAGCCGGCGAGGAACACCGAGCCGAACAGGACGCGGGCGAGGGTGACCTGCGCCGGCGAGAGACCCTCGAGGCCCCACTTGATGAAGAGGAAGCTCGCGCCCCAGCTGCACGCGGCGACGAACCACGCGAGGACGAGGGCGGGCCGGCCGGCGCTCACGCCGACGCCTCCGCGGGGACTGCTGTCACGGTCACGTCCCGGACGGTAGGGGCGGGCACCGGCGCGGGTCGTCCCGTTTCCTGCCAGGGCGTGCCACCGCGTCGCGGGTGGCTACCCCGGCTCCTGTTCGAGCTCGACGCCGAAACCGTGCCGGGCGAGGTGGAGCAGCGGGTGGCGCGGCTCGACGAGGTCGGCGACCCGGGCGGTCGCGAGCGCCTCGAGCCGGCGCGTGGCGGCCGTCAGGGCTTCGGGGGAGTCGGCGCGGGCGCGCAGGAGCACCCCGGTGCTCGCCCACACCTGCCGGCGGCCGTGCCGCAGCAGCCGGGCGGACGCGGCCCGGGACACGGGCATGAGGACACGGTCGAGCAGCCCCGGCTGCGCGGTCGGCCCGGCGGCACGGACGAGCCGCCGGGACTGCTGCGGGACGATCCCGGCGATGACGGCGTCGAGGGCGTGGTGGTCGCGGTGCCGGGCGGCCACGAGGTCGGGGTCACGGGCGTCGGCGTCGCTCACGACGGCGAGCAGCGACAGCGGCATGTCGTAGTTGATGTGGGCGTTCATACCGAGCAGCACGTGCTGGTACGGGTGCAGCCCGGCCGGCGCGGCGAACGCCTCCCGCCACGGCCCGGGCACGGACCCGCCGGCGCGGTGCGCCGTGAGCGCGTCGAGGTAGAGCCGAGCGAAGGCGACGTCCCACCGGGCGAGCCACTGCGCGTCCTCGACGCGGCCGTCGCGGGCGGCGGCCCCGACGGCGTGCGTGACGTCGCGGTAGGTGTGGAGGAAGTGCCGCGCCGGGTCGCCCTCGCGGTCGAGCTCGGCGAGCGCGGCGTCCATCCGCGCGACCACCCCGGCGATGAGCGCGTCCATCGGTCGTGACGGTAACCCGCGGGCCGGGCGCTACAAGCGCTGCGCCGCAGGGAAAGGAGACCCCGAAACGCCCCATCCGGCGTCACAACCGCTGCGCCGCAGGGAGAAGAGAGCAGCAGACACCGACGTACCCTGGTCGGGATGGTGCGGACCGTGCCCCCCTCGATGCCCGTGCCGGTGGCCCCGGCCGACCCTGCGTGCGTGGCGGAGCAGGTCGAGCGTGCCCGCGACGTCCTCGCGGGCGGTGGTGTCGTGGCGCTCACGGGCGCGGGGCTCAGCACGGACTCCGGCATCCCCGACTACCGCGGACCCGGCTCCCCGCGCCGCACGCCGATGACGTACCAGGACTTCACCCGCAGCGACGCCGCCCGTCGCCGGTACTGGGCCCGCAGCCACGTCGGCTGGCACCGGATGGCGGCCGCGGCCCCCAACGACGGGCACCGGGCCCTGGCCGCGCTCGGCGCCGCCGGCGTCGTCGACGCCGTCATCACCCAGAACGTCGACGGGCTGCACGGGCAGGCGGGCTCGGCCCGGGTCGTCGAGCTCCACGGTGCGCTCGCCCGCGTGGTCTGCCTCGACTGCCGGGCGCTGTCCCCCCGCCGCCGTCTCCACGAGCGGCTCGCGGTCGCCAACCCGGGGTGGGCGGAGCGGACGGACGTCCCGGAGGCGGACGTCGCCCCGGACGGGGACGTCGTCATCGACGACACCGCCGACTTCACCGTCGTGCCGTGCGAGACCTGCGGCGGCGTGCTGAAACCCGACGTCGTGTTCTTCGGGGAGAACGTGCCCCCACCGCGGGTGGCCGAGTGCTACGAGATGGTCGACGGCGCCCGGGCCCTGCTCGTGGCGGGGACGTCGTGCACCGTGTTCTCGGGCCGCCGGTTCGTCAAGCGCGCTGCCTCGCTCGGGCTTCCGGTCGTGGTCGTCAACCGCGGCCCGACCCGGGCCGCGGAGCACGCCACGGTGCACGTCGACGCCGGCTGCTCCGACACGCTCGCCCGGCTGGTCGGTCACCTCGGGGCGGCGGCGTGAGGGCGGGACCCGTCCGACCTACGGCGTGACGGCGCGGTGCCGGCGGGCACGTCGGCCGGTCCGCACCGGCACGATCTCGCCGACCAGCGCCTCGGTCTCCGGCTGCAGGTCGACCCCGAGGTCGTCGGCGTATGCGCGGAGCCGCTCGGCGAGCTCGGCGACGGCGACGGGGCGCCCCGCCGCGTGCTCCGCGCGAAGGAGGTCCCGCCACAGGACCTCGGCGGCGGAGTCGACGCGCATGCCCGCGCGAGCGGCCCTGCGGGCGAGGTCCGGGCGGTCGGCGACCAGGGCGCGTCGCGCCGCCTCGTGCGCGACGTCGACGACCCCGGCGAGGATGTCCTCCCGCAGCGGCTCCGCCCACGTGTAGTGACGTTCCACCACGCCCGCGAACGGCGCGTCGACGAGCTCGAGCGCTGCGACGAGCACCTCGACGGGGCTGCTGGTGACGTCCGGGCCGAGCAGTGCCTGCCAGCGCTCCCAGTCCGTCGTGACGTCGGCGTGGACGCTGTAGCTGCCGGAGTCGACCGCGCGCGGGAGGTACGGCCTCCCCTCCTCGTCGTCCCCGAGCCACCGCCGGGTGCGGGAGGCGAGGGCGTGGACCGTCTGCTCCGTGAGCCGTCGGGTGGGTGACAGCGCCTCGGCGACCTGTGTCCGCGTCCTGGGGCCGTCACTGGACGCGAGGTAGGCGAGCAGGGCCGTCGCACGGGCCGTGTGGCTGGCCGGTGCGGGCCCGCGGGCGCCGTGGACCTGCACGGTGCCGAGCAGCTGTACGACGGGCACGTCACCACCGACGAGGTCGTCACGGGTCGGGAGCCTGGGCGGGGCGACGGGGGCGGCGACCTCGCGGCTCGAGGGGAGCGGGGCGTCGACGGAGGGTGGTGGTCCCGACCCGAGCCGACGCCCCCACGCCGGCCCGCGCATCGTCGCCGTCGGTGCCTGCAGGGCCGCGAGGCGTCGGGCGTCCTCCAGCACGAGCCGCTGCGGGCGCAGTGCCACCCCCGCGGGCTCGAGCACCCCCCAGCCGGAGGACCCCTCCTCGACCGCGGCGCTGGCCGAGTCGTCGAGCCGCAGCCGCCACCGTCCGTCCCGCGCGGCCACGTCGGGTGGACCCGCGAGGACCAGGCAGATGCCCGCCCGCGAGAGCCGGGGGACGAGCGCGGCGAGCGACTGCTCGTGCCGGGCCACGTCGTCCGGGTCACCGATCAGGACGACCTGGCAGTCCCAGGCCTCGTGCGCCCGGTCCGCGGCACGGGCGGCGGCGACGCTGTCCACACCGGCGGCGGCCAGGACCCGCTCGACGTCGTCGGCGCGGGCCGCCAGCTCGGTGAGGACGTGCTCCACGCGCTCCACGTGGCGGACGGCGCCTCCGGGGACGGCGTCGACCACTTCACGCCCGGAGCCGACGAGCAGCACCTCGACGGTGTCCCGGCTGCGACCCATCGCGAGCTCCGCCGCGAGGGCGCCGAGCACAGCACGGGACCCGGCCGCGCTGCCCACGACCTCGAGCACCCCGACACGCTCGAGATCGAGCAGGACGAGGCCGTCGTCGTCGTCGCTGCCGAGACACACCAGCCCCGGCAGGAGCGGCGGCAGGTCGGACGGCTCCGGGGGCGGCGACGCCGCACCGGTGAGCAGGTCGAGCCCGAGCTCCTCCACCAGACGCCTCGCCGGGGTCTCCGTGTCGACGTCGGCGAACGCGACCGACCAGACCGTCCGCTCGTCGAGGCACACCCAGGGGGCCGGGAGGTCGGCGGGCTCGACGAGGTACAGCTCGAGGTCCTCGCGCGTCAGCCGCGCGGCGCGTACCGCCGGCAGGAGGAGGCCACGTGCCGCGAGCCGCCGCCGCAGGTCCTCGAGCGCCCGGTCGAGCTCGCTGGTCCTGGTGCCGGCGGCCACGGCCCGCAGCTGCTGCTCCAACAGCTGGTGCGGGGGCTCCGGCGGGGTGAGCCTCTCCCCGACCGCCCGGTCCTCGCGTGCGTCGCGCCGACGGACGGCGAGGACCGTCACGGCAGCCGCCGCCAGGAGGCCCCCGATCCCGGCCGGGGTGGCGAGGTCGACGGTGTCGGCGTCCGGGTCGTCGAGCACCGTGCCGGCGGCCGGACCGTCGGTCGGCCCGGCCGGTGGATCCGCCGTGGCATCCGACTCCTCGCCGGCGTCCGCCAGGGCACCCCACGAGCCGGGCGGGTCGTCCGCGTCCGTGACGGCAGCGGCGTCGCCAGCGTCGCCCGACGGCGCCTCCGGGCCCGGCTCTGCTCGTGGATCGGGCGGCGGTTCCGCCGGCGGGCCCGTAGGAGGCGGCGGCACTGCCGGCACCGCCGGCACTGCCGGCACCGTCACGGTCCACCCGGGCACGATGAGGTCGGGGTCGACGAGACGGCGCCCGTCCGGCTGGAGCGTGTCGGCGCTCGCCTCGGCGAGCTCCGGCCACCGGTCGGCGTCACCGAGGTGCCGCGCGGCGATGCCGGACAGGGTGTCGCCGGGCGAGACGACGTGTCGCACGTCCGAGGCGACGCCCCTGGTGCCCTCGGCGGGCTCCCCCGGGACGAGGATCCGCCACCCCGGCTGCAGCGCCCCGTCGGCACCGAGGGAACCGCCGCCGGGCTGTGGTGTCCCGAGGTTCGCCTCGGCCAGGTCGCGCCAGCGGTGGCCGTCACCGAGGTGGCGCTCGGCCAGGGACCACAGGCTGTCGCCCCGCTGCACCGTGACGGCGAGGGCACTCTGCACGGCCGCGTCGGGCGCCCCCGTGGCCCCGGCGGGCACGGCGTCGTCGCCGCGGTCGCCCCCACCGACCGGCACCTCCGTGGGGGCCGAGGCGGGTGGAGGCGCCGACGCACCCCCGGCGCGGGGGCCGACGTCGGTCGCCGCGGCCGGTCCGGCCGCCACCCCACCGACCACGAGCGCGACGACGGCACCGACGAGCACCGAGGCGGCCCGCTGCTGGAGCGTGAGCCCGGGGACGCGGGGGGCCGGCAGCCCGCGCATGTGCGCGGGCACGTCGAGGAGCACTGCCAGAGCAAAGGACCCCCACGCCACCCAACCGACGAGGGTGAGGGCAGCGAGCAGCAGGGTGCCGTCGTCCGGGCGCAGCAGGCGGTCGACGAGCTCGCCGGGCGAGCCCGACGGGAACGGCGCCCCGACGTGCCACAGGACGGCCGGGATCCCGACGAGCACCACGAGGAGCAGCAGCAGCGCGAGCAGCCCGCGGACCAGCCTCATGCCACCACCTCCGCCGTGCCGCCGTACGACGGGGGTCCCGCCGGTGGGCGGCTCACGTCACTCCCTGCGCGAGCCGTGCCGTGGCGGAGCCCTCGATAGTCGCGGGTCCGCCGAGGAAGACAGGGTCGTGGACGACCCTGGTCGTGACACGGACGGCGGCGACGACGCCCGCAGGGGTGGGGACGCTCGTCGTGGTGACGGTGCCCTCGACACCCGCCGCCCGCAGGTGAGCGCGGGCCGCAGCCACGGCGCGGCCGATGTCGAGCGCGCCGGGGTCCCCCCGGACCGCCCGGGCCCTGTCGAGCTCCTGCCCCGCCGCACGCGCGGCCTCCGCCGCGACGGCGTCCGCCCGCTGCAGCGCCTGCACGCGTCCCGCCCCGTCCGTCACGAGACCCGTGGCGACGAGCAGCGCCGTGGCGAGGACGACGACGAAGAGGGTGGTGGACCCGCGGTCCTCGCGGAGCCGGTGCACCACCGGGACCGCGACGCCCTCTGCCCTGCTCACCGGCGCACCCGGTAGGTGTCGAGCGGCGAGACGGCCTCGGCCGTCAGCCGGGTGCTGCCGGGCACCCCCGGCAGTGCGAGGTCGGACAGCCGGACGTCGCAGCCGACGCTCGCCGTCACGAGCGCGCTGGTCCCGACCGGTCGGGCGAACTGGCTCGTGTCGACGTCGACGAGGACGTCGGCACACTGCAGCCCCTGCCCGTCCAGGTTGGCCCGCGCGGTGTCGCGGGCAGCCCTCGTCGCGTCGGCGGCGGAGCGCTCGAGGGACGCCTGTCGAGCGGCCGCCGCCGCGGCCGCCTCCACCGCGGTGCCCGCGAGGGCGACCCTGCCCGCGACCGCCAGCAGCCCCACCAGCAGGAGGAGACCCGGCACGAGGAGGACGAACTCGAGGGTCGTCGTCCCCGCCTCCCGGCCGTGCCCCGGCCGGCGACCTCGTTCGCGTCGGGACCTCGTCACGAGCCGGTCACCCGCTCGACGGGCCCCGACGCGGTCTGCGCGACGCGTGGCCCGGGAACCCCGGGCAGCAGCGACGGCGCTCGTCCCGCGACGGTGATGCTCGCCTGCACCGGCCCCCGCACACCGGACACCTCGATGTCGTCGAGGACCGCGTCGCCCCCTGCGCGGACGACGAAGTCCGTGGCCGCCGCGCGCCCGACCTGCACCGTGCCGGTCTCGGTCCGGGCGACCGCGACCCCGCTGCCGGCGGCCGCGAGTGCGACGGTGCGCGCGTGGTACCACAGCACCCCCTGGACGACGCCGAAGACGATGAGGAGCATCGCGGGGAACAGCACGACGAGCTCGAGCGTCGTGCTCCCGCGGTCGTGACTCAGGTGAGCTGCGACAGCCGGTCGTTCACCACGGCGTTGATGGCCGCCACCGCGAGCCCTGCGACCAGGAAGAGACCGAGGGCGATGACGACCCACTCGATCGTCGTGAAGCCGGCGTCCCGCTGCGACGGGTGCCGGGTGCCGGTCGACGGGCCCGGTCGGACCCGGCCGCTCGAGAGGCGGCCGAGGATCAGCAGGGACGCGAGGACGTGCAGCCTCAGGGTCAGGTCGTGCATGGGATTCCTCCTCCTCCGGCGCGACGGCCGGCGCGGTGGTGCCCGTCACAGGATCTCCAGGACGGCGGGGGTGAACAGCAGCAGCGAGAAGACGAGACCGAGGGCGGCGACAGGGACCCCGAGGCTCTGGGTGGTGGCGTTGGCGCGGGCCTGCTCCTTCGACAGCAGCTCCGCCCGCAAGCCACGACCGCGGGCACGCAGCGCCTCGTACACCGACCCGCCGTCCTCACCGGCGAGACGCACGATGTCCGCCGTCTCCTCCAAGGCCGGCACCCCGAGCTCGGTGGCCAGCTCGCCGAGCCCCGTCCAGGGGGCGGTCCCCGCGAGCTGCGCCCGGACCAGCTCCTGCCGAATCCGGACGAAGGGCCACGCGTCGGCGACGGTCGCGGCGCGCGTGAGGGCCTGCGTCGGCCCGCTCCCCGCACGTCGCTCGAGCGCGACCAGCTCGAGGTAGGCCCCGACGGCCCGAGCGAACTCGTCCCGCGCCCGCGCGGCCCTCGCGCGCACGCTGAGGTCGGGGAGGTGGAACAGCGCGAGCGCGAGGCCGAGCGAGGCGACTGCGGGGACGGCGAGCGGCACCGCCAGGCCGACCCAGCGGAACAGGAGCGTCGCCACCGGCGGGAACGCGAGACCGATGAGACCGAGCAGTGCCTTCTCGCCGAGGAACTCCCCGGCCGGCACGCGGAGGACCGCCAGGTCGCGGGTCGGCACGCTCACCAGCGGCAGGCGGTCGCTCCGCCGGACGAGCCCCTCCCCCAGACGGGTCTGGAGCGACCGCCGACCGCCGACGGCCGTGGCCGGCGTGCGTTGCGTCCGCAGCCGCTCGAGTGCGTCGTCCAGCCTGGGGCTGGACGGGACCAGCTCGCGGACGACGAGGAAGAGGCCGAGGCCCCCCAGGGCGCCGGCGACCAGAGCCGCCTGCAGCGTGACGGGCACGTCACCGCCCCCCGACGTCGGCCGCCGGTGCACCGGCCGGGCTCTGGGCGGTCTCCGCGGCGGTGAGGAAGCGCGGTGTCGTCGCGCCCGCGGTGACGGCCCTCATCCACACCAGGCAGCCGACGAAGAGCCCGAGCAGGACGACGAGGATGACCTGGCCGGCGCCGGCGAGGAAGGGGTCGAAGTAGCCGGACAGGAAGCACCCGACGACCCCGGCGAGCGCGATCCCCGTCACGATCCGCGCGGTCGTGCGCGGCTTCGCCCGGTCGGCCTCGACCGCACGACGCGTCCTCACCTCCTCCGCGACGCTGGCCGCCAGGTCCTCCAGCACCGCCGCCAACCCGTCGCCCCGGCGCTGCGCCCCGAGGACGAGCGTCGCCGCCACGAGGTCGGCGGTCGCGTCGTCGACGTCGTCGGCGAACTGCCGGACGGCCCGCTCGGTCGGCCAGCGGGCGGTGATCCGGGCGGCGAGCAGACCCACCTCCTCGCGGATCGCGAGGGGCGCCGAGGCGGCACTCGCCGTGATCGCGCTCTCCAGCCCGCTGCCGACGACGAGGACACCGGACAGGCTGCGCGTCCACTGCTCGAGGGCGTCGAGCCGCTCGACGTCGACCGCGCCGCGCGGTCGACCGAGCAGCAGCGGGATGCCGAGCACGGCCAGGGGGACGAGGACGGCCGCGAGGGCGAAGCCGGTCACGAGCCACAGGACGAGCCCGGAGACGAGAGCTGCGGTGAGGAGCGCCTGACGCCGTCGGCGCGCGGGGCGAGGCAGGCGACGTCCGAGCAGCCGGTCGAGCGGCCGGCGGAGGGAGCGACGGCCCGGAGCGGCGTAGCGACGGGCGCCGGGCGGCGTGGTCTCGGGCGGGGGCGCCAGTCCGAGCACGACGAGGAGCACACCGAGCCCGGCCCCGCCCGCGAGCACGCCCACGAGGAGGGCGGTCATCCCGACTCCGCCCGCTCCGGCGGCTCCGCCGGCGTCCCCCCGCCGTACGTGCCGTCCCACTCCCGAAAGTCGTCGTCGGTCGCGTCCCAGCCGCCGTCGAGGAGCGAGCCGTCGAACCCGACGGCCTCGAGGTCGGCGAGGCAGGACGGTGGGACGGCGGGCACGGCGCGTCGCCCGGGACCGGGCCGGAACACGAGGGTGGTGGCGGGTCGCCCGCCCTCGCCGCGGGTCACCTCCACGACCTCGTCCACCACTCGTCGTCGCCGTCCCTCCGCGTCCCGGACGGAGGCCATGTGCACGACGAAGTCGATCTGCTGCGCGACCAGACGGTCGGCGTAGGACTCCGTGCCGCCGGCGCTGTGGACCGCGAGGGTGAGCCGCTCGATGGTGTCGGCGGCGTTCTTGGCGTGGACGGTCGAGAGCGAGCCCGCCCCGGCCTGCATCGCCTTGAACATGGCGGCGGCCTCGGGACCACGCACCTCCCCGACGATGATCCGGCTGACGTTGAGCCGCAGGACGTCGACGAAGAGGTCCTCGACGGTGATCTCCCCGACAGGGCGCCCGTCGGGGCCGCGCTCACCCGAGCCGGGCCGTCCCTCGAGCGCGATCACCCGCTCGTACCCGGGCAGCTCGTGGAGGAACAGCTCGTACTCCGTCTCGAGCGTGGCGACGGCCTCGTCCGGGTCGATGCTGCGCGCCAGGGCGCGCAGCATCGTCGTCTTCCCTGCGCCCATGTCACCGCTCACCACGACGGACTTGCGCGCGCGCACCGCCGCCCGGAGGAAGTCCGCGAGCCGCCGGTCGACGGTGCCGAGGCCCGTGAGGTCGGCCATCGTGACGTCGATCAGTCGGTGCAGGCGGATCCGGACGACCGGGCGGGGTGTCACCCACGCCACGGCCGCGAGCCGGGCGCGAGAGCCGGGCAGGTTGAGGTGGAGGCGGGGGTGCGCCGCGCTGAAGGGGCGGTCGTTGCTGTCGCTCGCCCGGCTCGCGAGGAACTGGAGGTAGTCGACGAGCTCGGCGTCGCTGTCGGCGACGGGTGCGGCGCGCTCGAGCGCGCCACCGACCCGCTCGACGACGACGCGGTCGTGGCCCGTGATCTCGATGTTCTCCAGGTCGGGGTCGTCGACGAGCGGCTGCAGCCGGCCGAGGCCGAAGAGGGCGTCGTCGAGGGCCTTGGCGAGAGCGCGGCGGGTCTGCGGCCCGGCGACCGTACGCCCGTCGAACGTCGCGGCCCGGTCCCGCTCGGTGAGCAGCTCCTCCACCACGGCACGTCCGAGTGCCCGCCGGTCCTCGGGCGCGAGGGCGACGCCGCCCCGGAGCCGTGCCGCCAGGCGCGTCGAGGCCTGCGCTCGCAGCTCGCGGACGGCGTCCCAGCTGACCGTCCCGGTGTCAGGCTCCGCGGTCCGGATCCCCTCCTCCCCGGCGACGGGAGGCGGCGCGACGTCGGTGGGTACCGAGGAGCCACGCCCCGGCGCCGCGGTCGCGTCTGCCTCGGACCCGGCCAAGCCGCGCAGGGGGCGCTGGCGCCGTCGTCGCGCGTACGGGTCGGCGTCGCCGCGCGTCGTCGGGGCCACCGTCCGGGTGGTCGGAGCGTCGGGCGCGGCGCGCCCTCCCGGTCCCGGGACGTGCGTGCCCTCGTCGAAGAGGGGCAGGTCGGGGATCGCGGTCACCTGGTCGCGCTCTGCCACGTCCCCTCCTCCGTGCGCGTGGCGGCCGAGGCGACCGCTGCCGGAGCGAGGGGTTCCGCCTTGAGCGGACCGCCCTCCGATCGGGGGTCGAGGAACGCGCGTCGGGCGTCGACGAACCGCTGCACGCCCTCGCCGAGCGCCGCCAGCGACCGTCCGAGCGGTGTGGTGGCCAGACGGTGGAGCGGGCCCCCGTCGCTCAGTGCACGCGCGTGGCGTGACCGCGGGAGCGACCCCACCAGCGGGAGGCCGACGGCTCTCGCGATCTCCTGCGCCGGGTAGGGCCCGTCGGTGTCGACGACGAGCAGGCCCACGTTCTGGGCCGCGGCGGGCAGCCGGTCGCGGAGCAGCCGCGGGGCGGAGGCACGGGCGGCTGCGACGTCCGGCAGCCGGGTGCCGGTGACGAGCAGGACGAGGTCGCTGGCGGCCCACACGGCTCGTGGTGCGCCCGCCGCGCCGAGCCGGCCGGTGTCGACGAGGAGGTCGGTGCCGGCCGTCTCGAGGTCCCCTGCGAGCCCGGGCAGCGCCGACCAGACGGGCCCGAGAGCCGCAGCCTGCTCGGGGCTCGGGATGCCCGGCACCACGACGACGTCGGGGTCCCGCGCGACGAGCGACTCCTCCCACAGGTCGCTCGCGGTGACGGCGCGTCGGGTGGCCGTGAACGCGAGGCCGAGCAGCCCCCGGTCGTGGCGCACGCTGCCCTGGAGCCAGCCCGCGAGGAGGCTGCTCGACCCGGCGACGTCGGCCTCCACGAGCACGGCGGCCCTCGGCCACAGCAGCGCCATGCCGAGGGCGGCGGTGGTGACCCCGGGCGAGCCCTTGGCGGAGACGAGGCTGAGCAGCATCAGTCGGCCCGCTGCAGCGCGACGCCGTCGGTGAGGACAACGTGGATGCGGCCCGTCCCCGCCCGCGCGGCGAGGCGACGTGCGTCGTCGACCGGTGCGACCACGTCGACGACGACGAGGCTCGGGTCCACGTCGTCGACCGCGACGCGCAGCACCGTCGCCTCGATGGCCGCCGGGACACCGCTCGGCGGGTCACCGCCGGCCTGGGGTGTGTCGACGACGAGGACCGTGTCACCCGCCTGGACCCCGGTGGCCGGCAGCTGCGTGCGCGAGAGGGGCAGGCCCACGACCGAGCGGCCGTCACCGGGGACTGCCGGCCCCTCGCCCACCGCGTCGGGCGAGAGCAGCTGCCCCGCCAGCAGCGGCACGAGCGCAGTGGCGCCGACGACGGCGTCGAGCTCGCCCGCCGGGACGACGGCGAGGTCGGGCGTGACGGTGGCGTCCGTGACCGCGAGGGCTCCCGCCGGCACCGGCTGCCCGGCGTCCACGGCCGACACGACCACGAGCACCCGTTCGGTGCCGCTGAAGGCGGTGAACAGCGCGGCCGCGCCGAGCGCGGACACGACGACGAGCGCGACGCCGAGCGCCAGCAGGGCGGGCCGTCGACGGGTGCGCGGCGGGCTGACGGGTCGAGGGCGCGGCACGGGGCGACCGGTCGGTCGCCCGGCGTCGGCCGGCGCGGTGTGCGTCGTCATGTCGTCCCCGTGCTGTGTAGTAGGCGAGCCACCCCGACGCGCGTGCCGTGTCGGTCCCCTTCGCGGGCGGGTCCGGGCTGTGGGCCCGCACCCGCCAGGTGCACGTTCGAGCGGATGCTAACCCACCCCTGACTGGGCTGTACCAGGTCGTTGACTCTCCGCGGCCGGGTCGTCACGCGGCGCTGACCTGCGGAGTCGCGACCGAGACCGCCAGTGCGGCGACGAGGCGGCGTCGGGCGCGTGAGACGCGCTGGCGGAGCGCCGGACCGGCCATCCCCCGCGCCCGGGCGAGCTCCTCGATGCCTCCCGGGCCACCCGGGCTGTGGACGTCCCACAGCAGCACCGCGTCCTCCCGGCGCAGCACACCGCCGCGCGTGCCCTCGACGAGCAGGTGGAGGACCGCCAGGTCGGCGCGCGGGAGCTCGTCGACCGGACGCCCGTGCGGGCCGGCTGCCGTCGCGCGGGACCCCCCGGCGACCTCGACGTCCACCGCGGTACCGACCGCGTGCTCCCCGAGCGCGCGACGGGACTCGCGGGTGAGGCGTCCGAGGAGATCGAGCGCGACCCGGTCGACGAGCCGGGACCGCGCCGTGAGCGGCACCACCGCCAGGACGTCGACGAGACCGGCGACCGCGCGCGCCTCCGACTCCTCGTGGTCCCCGCCGGCGTGGTGGACCGTCCGACGCGCCAGCCCCAGCGCGACCCCGAGGCACAGCTGGAGCAGCGCGCGACCCGCGAGCGCGTCGCCGTCGCGGTGCAGCCGGAGCAGGGCACGCAGCACCTCGTCGTTGTCCCGCTGCGACGCCGCCGCTTCCAGCGCGGTGGCGTCGACGAGGTCGAGGGCCGCTTCCGCGGCCGCCCACCCGCCGAGCGCGCGGCTGACCTCCGCAGCCACGTGGGCGTGCCACTCGGCGTTGAGCCGTCCCGCGAGGCCGGTGCTGCGACGCTGCGGACGGCGGGCCACGACGTTGCTCGACACGCTCATGAGGGGTCCTCCTCCCGGGCCGACGGTCGGCCTCTCGGGACGGGAGGTTGTCGAGACAGCCTTGCCCGATCGCTTGCCCGATCGCGTGCTCGGCCGTCCGTCACCTCGCCACCTGCTCCCTCCCGGGTGACGTGCGTCACGCCGCCCGGCCCGTCACGCCGTCCTCCCTCAGGACACCCGTCGACGACGTGCCCGCGCCCGCGGGCCCTCCGGGAAGGGATCACGCGACATGGCCAACATCACCGTCACCTACGCGGACATGCGGGACGCCGCCTCGCGCCTGCGTGCCGGCCAGGCGGAGCTGGAGGGGACGCTGCACCGGCTCCGTTCGCTCGTCGAGGGCCTCGTGGCCGGCGGCTACGTCACCGACCGGTCGTCGAAGGCGTTCGACGCCGGACACCAGGAGTTCAGCAGCGGCGCACTGCAGGTGGTCGGCGGCATCGAGGGGATGTCGGCCTTCCTCGACGTCGCCGCTCAGACGCTGGAGGACGCCGACCTGCAGCTCGCCCAGCAGCTCGGTCACTGAGCCCACGCGGCCTACCGCTGCGAGGCCCCGGTCCACGGCGGACCGGGGCCTCGTCGCGTCCGCCACCGACGACGGGAGCGGGTCACGGCGCCGGGACCTGGACGGAGAGCAGGCGACCGTCGCCGAGATGCACGAGAGCCCGTCCGGGGTGCGCCGGCGCCCCGATGGCACTGCGCGGCACGGCGACCCCGATGAGGTCGCCGTCCAGCGCAGCCTGGGGACTGAGCAGCGCACCGCGACGCCCCCGTCGCACGTCGACCTGCCACCCGGAGAAGCCGCTCGCCACCTCCCCGAGGGCACCGCCGAGGACCACGGCACGGTCGCTGCCGGGACACGCGCGCACGTAGTCCCGCAGCCACTGCGTCGTGGGCGCGTCGGCGACGAGCTCACCGTCGTCGACCACGAGGGCGACGGGGCCCGCCGGCTCGGTCAGCCGCTGGAGCTGCTCGGGGGTCGCGTTCGTGAGGACACCACGTACGCCGGGCTCGGCGGCCAGTTCGCGCAGGGGCGAGGGGCGTGGCGCGAGGACCACGACCTCGCCGCCCTGCGCGAGCACGGAGGACGCCATGACGCGCAGGAGCGACGAGCGACCCGATCGGGGTGGTCCGGCGACGAGGAACGTGGAGGCGACGGCGAGGTCCGGGCCGTGAGCACGGAGCTCGTCGCCGCCCACACCGACCATCGCCCACAACGGCGACAACTGGTCCGGCGGTCGCAGGCGGCGGGCTTCGGTGGTGTCGAGCCGCGCGGGCAGCGTGTCGACCCGGAAGGGTGCAGGCGATCCGGCCTCCGGCCGAGTCGTCGGACCACCGCTCCCGCAACGCCTCGCAGCCGCTCCGATGCGGGCGAGGGCGGCTGCCTGCACCGCGCCGGTGGGGTCCGGGTCGAGCAGCGCGATCTGCACCGCTGTGCCTGTGCCGGCGTGGAGGGCGCGCCCGGGTGGGAGGTGCGCGGGAACGGTCCGGGCAGCGACGCCGGCGAGGGCGTAGTCGGTGCGCTCCGCGAGCCTGAGCACGAGCTTGTCCTCCACGAGCGTGGCCGTCCGTGAGGTGAGGAGGCGTCGGTCGCCGGCGAGCACGACGTGCACGCCGGCACCCGCACCCTGGCGCAGCAACTGGTGGAGGACCTCCGTCCATCGTCCGCCGTCGGCCTCGCCGAGGCCGGCGGCGAAGCCTTCCCAGCCGTCGAGCAGCAGGACGAGGTGCGGGAGGCGCTCCTCGAGCGCGACCGCTCGCCGCTGCTCCTCGACGCCGGCGAAGCCGCCCGTTGCGAGCACCTGCGCGCGCCGGACCAGCTCCTCCTGCAACCGGGTGAACAGGCGCCGTGCCCGGTCGACCTCGCTGCCCTGCACCACGGCGCCGCACTGCGGGAGGGCGGTGAGCGCGAGCAGCGCCCCTGTGCCGAAGTCGAGGCCGTAGAGGTGGAGGTCGGCGGTCCCGTACGCGCCTGCGAGGCTCCCGGCGATCGTCCGCAGCGACTGGGACCGGCCGCTGCGGGGCGCCCCCACGACGCACAGGTGGGCGAAGGCTCGCAGGTCGATGCCGAGCACGGGCTGCGCCTGCCGGTCGGGTCGGTCCTCGACCGCGAAGCCGGCTGCGGGGTGGGGTGCGCCAGGCCGGTTGCCGCGCGCCTGCGACGTCGCACGACCACGGAGGTCCTCGAGGGTCACGACGGCGGGGAGCGGGTCCAGCCATGGGCGGTGCGGTGGGGCCACGCCGAGGTGGCAGGCGGCGGCGCGGGCTGCGGCGACGAGCACGGCGAGGTCCGTCGTCCCGTGATCGGCGCCCTCCGCCTCCCGCGTCGCCGGCACGGGACCGGACGGCCGTGTCGGTACCGGCCGTCCCAGCGTCGACGTCGGCAGGGTGGCGACCCACGGCGGTGGGACGGTGACGTCGCTGCCCTGCTCGGGCCAGCGGCCACCGACACGCGCCGTCTGGAACGGCACGACACTGCCGGCCGCGAGGCGCGCGTAGGCCCGGCCGGGCGTGGTCCGGCTGATTCCTGCCGCGTCCGGGGCGTCGAGGACGTCCGCGGACTCCGTGGGATCCGTCATGCGCAGGGCGATCCGCAGGTTGGTGTTGGCGCGGATCTCCGGCGACACGGCACCCGAGGGTCGTTGGGTGGCGAGCACGAGGTGGAGGCCCAGACTGCGTCCTCGCTGGGCGACGTCGACCAGACCCGTGACGAAGTCCGGCAGCTCGCGCACGAGGGAGGCGAACTCGTCGATGACCACGACGAGCCGCGCGAGGGTGGCCGCCTCGCCCCTCGAGCGCCTCCGGTAGTCGTCGAGGTCCGTCGCCGCGGCATCGGCCAGGATGCGTTCGCGACGACGCAGCTCGGCCCGCAGGGACACGAGGGCACGCTCCGCCAGCAGCGGGTCGAGGTCCGTGACGAGGCCGACCGTGTGGGGCAGGTCGGCGCAGTCGCGGAAGGCGGCGCCGCCCTTGTAGTCGACGAGGACGAAGTTCATGGCCTCGGGCCGGTTGGCGACCGCGAGGGAGGCGACGAGCGTCTGCAGCAGCTCGGACTTGCCGGCGCCGGTGGTGCCGGCCACGAGCGCGTGCGGTCCGTCTCCGCGCAGGTCGACCGTGAACGGGCCGTCGGACGAGAGCCCCACGACCGCCTCGGTCGAGGCGCCCGCACGCGACCAGCGGTCGGCCAGCGCCTCCCCGTCCGGCGTCTCCATCCCGAGGACGTCGAGGAGCCGCGCCCGGGCGGGGAGGACGCCCTGCGCGTCGTCGCCGACGTCCCGAAGCGGTGCGATCGCCCGCGCCACCCGGCGCAGCCACGCGCGTGGTACGAGATCCGGACGGACACCGGGCACGTCGTCGACGCGCGGCTGCGCGACGCACAACGTCTCCTCCTCGACCCGCTCCGGACGCTGCTCCACGCGGACGACGGCCGTGCACTCCTCCGGGAGCAGACGACTGTGGTCGTCGAGGCACAGGAACCGGACCCCGACGGCCGGACCGTCGCGGAGCAGCTGGACCACGCCGGGCAGCGAGCGCAGCCGTCGCGCACCGTCGAGCACCACCACGACGTCGGGAGCACCGCATGCCCCGGCCCTGGCGGCCTGGCGCCGTGCCGCGACGAGGGCGGCGAGCTCGGCGATCCTGCGCGCGCACGTGTCGGCGTCGGTCCCCACGAGACGCACCGCGTCGAGTGCCTCGTCGGGTGCGGTGTGCGGGAGCCACCTCACCCAGTCCCAGTCCTCCGCGGCACCGGCGTCGGTGAGCACCACGAGCGCGAGCTCGGACGGGGAGTGCAGGACCGCCAGCTGCGCGAGACACCACCCGGCGACCTGGCGCGCGCGGCCCCCGGACCCGGCCACCCCCACGACGCCGCGCTCGGCCAACGGCACGCACACCGGGACGTCGGTCACCACCTCGACCGACCGTCGCCGGTGCTCCGGCCTCGCAGGGTCCTCGACGACCACCTCGCTCGGGAGGTCGGCGGTGCCGACGCGCAGCAGGAGGTAGTCGGGATCGGTCCGTCGGCGCTCCCACAGCCGGGACCGCGGCCCGTCGGCGATGAGGAGGACCGCCGCGGGGTCCGGGGCCGCGCGGCGACGCGAGTGGCGCTCGTCGACCACGGCTGCCGTCGCGTCCGCCAGCACCTCGTCCCGTCGGATCTCGTAGTCGCGGACCTCGGCGCGGTGACGTGCCCGCCCGGAGCGGCGCTCGTGCACGTGGGACGCGACGAGCAGGACGGGCGTCATCAGCCCGAAGAGGACGATGTACCAGCGGTCCAGGACGAGGGCCATGGCCACCGCCAGCACCAGGGGGACGAGTGCCGCGGCCACGGGCAGTGCCCGCCGGTGCGGGGCCGTGGGCGGCTGCGGGAGCCGGTACAGGGTCTGCTGCTCCGGCGGGAGGATCCTCGGGGGGCGGTTGTACGCGAGCGTCGACCCGTCCTCGCCGAGCCGGACGGCGGCGTCGCGAGGCTCCACGGGGCTCAGCTGCAGCAGGCAGGGTCCCAGGCGCAGCACGGAGCCGACGGGCCAGCGGGTCCCTCCCGTCACCGCTTCGCCGTCCAGGATCGTCGACTGCCGGTCCGACCTGGGCAGGATGCGGACGGTGCCGTCGGGGTCGACGTCGAGCCCGACCCGTGACACGCCGAGCGCGGGCACCCTGACCTCGTCCGTCGGTCCTCCGCCGAGACACGTGACCCCGGGAGCCAGCCGTACGACCGTGCCGGCACCCGGACCGCTCACCACCCGGACCTCGACGAGGCCGTCCGGCTCGTGTCGAGCGGTGCCGGCCGGGTGACCGAGACCGACGACGGTGCCGTCGAGGAGCGCGGATGCGATCGGGAGGCGCGGGTCCAGTGCGCGACCGCCGACGTACAACGTCGGAGGAGGTGCGCCCTCGACCCCGCAGAGCGCGCTCGCCACCTCGTGGGCCGGCGTGGCCGGGTCGGCGTCGACGAGGACGTCGCGGAGCTCCCCCGAGCCGGCGTCGACGACGCTGACGGACGTGCGCACGTCCGCGCTCCTCCCTGTCGACCGGTGTCGGCAGGGACGGGTGCCGTCCGGTGCCGCGGCGTGACACGGCACCGGCGTTGGTGCTCACCCTGCGGGGTAGGGGCTCTCCTTCAGCACCCGAGCGAGGTGCGCGAGGACGCGGGCGAGGGTGTCGGTCGTGCCCCGCGTCTTCTCCGGGGTCTCGTCGAGCTCGTTGTAGTCGGTCGAGCCCATGGCCTGACCGACCCAGTAAGTGACGGCCTGCGGCGGGATGCTGAACCCCACGTCGCTGAGCCCCTGGTAGACCTCCGCGCTCACGTGGTGCGCGCCGTCCTCGTTGCCGACGACCGCGACGCCCGCGACCTTGTCGAAGAGGATCGGGTTGCCGTTCTCCTTGGTCTCGGCGATCTCGGCGTCGAGGCGCTCGAGCACGACCTTCGCGACGGAGGCGGGCTGCCCCATCCAGATGGGGGTGGCGACCACGAGGATGTCGACGGCGAGGACCTTGTCACGGATCGCAGGCCACGCATCCCCGTCCCCCATGTCCTTCTGCACCCCGAACGTCACGGCGTGGTCGACGACGCGGACGTTCTCGCCGCTCACCCCGTGCTTCTCGAGGGCGGCGAGGACCTGGTCGCCGAGCAGCTCCGAGCTGGACTCGGACGGGGAGGGGGACAGCGTGCACGTGAGGACGAGGGCGGTGAGATCGGTCATGGCCTCTCGGTACCCGCGAGGCGGCCGGGTTCACGCGGGGACGTGAGATGAGCCACTGACGCGCTCGACACGCGATCGAACGGCCCCGCGCTGTTTCGCTTCGACGTCCCCGGGCACCCGTGGCCCGTCAGCGCCCCCTGCGCCCGACCACGGAAGGGAAGCAGATGATCAGCGATACCGACGTCACACGGCTCACGCACTCGACCGTCCGATCGACGGACGGCGACAAGATCGGCTCGGTGCGGACCGTGTACCTCGACGACGACACCGACCAGCCGGCGTGGGTGAGCGTCATGACGGGCCTGCTCGGGACCTCGGAGTCCCTGGTGCCGCTCGACCGGGCGGAGCTCCAGGGCGACGACGTCGTCGTGCCCTACGACAAGAAGACGGTGAAGGACGCGCCGAACGTCGAGCCCGGCGGGCACATCTCGCGGGAGGAGGAGCGCGACCTGTACGGCTACTACGGCCTGGCGTACGACAGCGTCGGCACCGGCGAGCAGGCAGCAGCGGGCGACACCCCCGATACCGGCACCTTCGCCGGCACGACGACCGGCACGGACGGGCGCGAGACCTACGGCGACAGGACCGAGGACGTCGCCCGCAGCGGGCGCCACGCGGGGACCGACGACGCGATGACCGTCTCCGAGGAGCGGCTCCGCGTCGGCACCGAGCAGCGCGAGGCCGGCCGTGCGCGGCTGCGCAAGTACGTGACGACCGACACCGAGCAGGTGGAGGTGCCCGTCACGAAGGAGGAGGTCCGCGTCGAGCGGGAGCCCGTGACCGACGAGAACCGGGACGAGGCCCTCGCCGGGCCGGACATCTCGGAGGACGAGCACGAGGTCGTCGTCCACGAGGAGCGGCCCGTCGTCGGCACCGAGACGGTGCCGAAGGAGCGGGTCCGGCTCGAGAAGGAGACCGCGACGGAGACCGAGGAGGTCTCCGGCCAGGTGCGCAAGGAGCACGTGGACGTCGACGACGAGCGGCGCTGACCGCTCGACCCGCGCACCGCGCGCCGGGGACCTCCCGCCCCGGCGCGCGGGCGGGTGCGTGCGCGAACGGTAGGCTCGGGGCTCGTCAGGCCTCGTAGCTCAGGGGATAGAGCAACGGTTTCCTAAACCGTGTGTCGGAGGTTCGAATCCTCTCGGGGCCACCACACCAGGTCGCAGGTGGGGATTCGACCCCGCGGACAGGCACGTCGTCGCTCACTCCGTCGATGCGTCGTGCCCGACCGCCGGACGCCACGCGCGCGTCCCTCGGGTGACAGGACGGTCGACTCGGCGGAGATCCCCTTTCGACGTCGCGCAGGAGGTCCTCTTCCGGTGTCGGAGCAGCACGACCGGTGCCGGCCCGGCACGGGGGGAACGCGTCCGCGTCCTTCGCCCGGCAGTCGGCGCTAGCGCTAGCGCTAGGATCAGGCATGCCCGCAGTCCATGTACGCGACGTCCCCGCGTCGGTCCTGACCGCGCTCAAGGAACGCGCCGAGCGGAACGGTCACTCGGTCCAGCAGGAGCTGCGGGACATCCTGGCTGCGGCTGCTGCCGAACGGCCCGTCGTCACCGCTGCACCGGAGCTGACGCTCCGGACGGTTCGGACGTCGGGGACGACCACGTGGAGCCGTGAGGAGATGTATGACGACGGCGCCCGCTGAGAGGGTGTTCGTCGACACCAACGTGCTGCTGGCGGCCACCGACGAGGCCCGACCGGATCACGCCGCCGCCGACGCGGTGCTCCGTCGGTGGCCGGCGGACGGTGTCTCGTTGTACGTGAGCGGTCAGGTCCTGCGGGAGTACGTCGTCGTCGCCACCCGCCCGATCGCGGTCAACGGTCTCGGGCTCGACCCGAGTGACGTCGTGGCGAACGTGCGGGCGCTCCGCTCGGCCCTGCGCATGCTCGAGGAGACCACTGCGGTGGCGGACAGCCTGCTGCGCCTGGTCGAGGAGAGGGGCTGCCGCGGGAAGCAGGTGCACGACGCGAACCTCGTCGCCGTCATGCAGGCTCACGGGCTCGACGTGCTCGTCACGCGCAACGTCGCCGACTTCCGGCGGTTCCTGCCGCACGTCACGGCCGTGGATCCGCTCGACCGGTCGTGACGACGTGCGCGGTCAGGACGCGCGGGGCCCGTTCCTGCCAACGGCGCCGGTGAACGCCTCGACCATCGCCTGCCACGCGGCGTCGAGGTCGGCGTCCTCGGGGAAGCGGCCGGTGATCTCCAGCACCGCGAGCCCGTGCGCCGCCGCCCACGCGGCCCGCGCCCGGTGCTCGGTGCCGAGCGCCTCGTACAGCGGGGCGGCGGCCTCGTCCTCCAGACCGGCGGGCAGCCGGGAGCGGTCGAGCGGGCCGTAGGTGGCGAGCTGGTACAGGTGCGGGCTGGCCACGGCCCAGGCCCGGTAGGCGGCGGCGAGTCGGGCGAGGTCGGGCCCGGCCTCGGCCATCGACCCGCCGAGCTCGGCGAGGCCCTGGGCGATGAGGGCGGACCTCAGCTCGTCCTTGTCCCGCACGTGCTTGTACAGGGAGGGGGCGCGGATGCCCATCTCGTCGGCGAGCCGGCGCATGGTGATCGCGTCCCACCCCTCCTCGTCGAGGATCCGCCGGGCGATACGGGTCGCCTGGGCGCGACGGTCCTCAGGCACGGGCGACCTCGCGCACGGGTCGCGCCTGTTCCTTCCGTCGCGGCGGGACGGGCCTGAGCCGGTACCCGAGCGCGCGGTCGACGCCGATGTGGCACAGCCACAGCGCCGCCACCGCCGCGAGCCAGCTCGCGGCCCCGGCGCCACCGGTCGGCGCCGCCACGAGCGCCGCGACCGCGGCCAGCAGCGCCGGACCGACGAGCGAGTGCGCCGCGTTGTAGCCGAGCGCCGCGCGGCGGGTGAGGCGCCCGGCGGCGTCGACCACGCGCCACCCGCCGGCGAGCACGCCGAGGTCGGGCACGAGCCACGCCAGCAGCAGCCACGGGGAGCCGAGGGCGACGCTCGCGCCGCCCGCGGCGAGACCGACGGCGGCCCACGCGAGCCGCGCCAGGACGGTCGTGGTCGACACGGCTCAGGCCTCCGCAGCCAGCGCGTCGAGGGTGCTCGCCACGCCGTTCTCGAGCGTGCGGCGCACGGCGCCGGGCAGCAGGCGCGGCAGCCAGCCGCTCATCGACTCCTCCGTGCGGACGCGGGTGCCACCGGGTACCTCGTCGAGCACCCAGGTGTGGACGGCTCGGGTGCCGACCGCGCGACCGGTCCACGCGATGGCGCGGCCCTCCTCGAGCTCCACGACCGTGGAGGTGATCCACACTCCGCCGGAGCGCCAGCGGAACGTGCTGCCGACCCGGAGGAGGCCCTGGGGCTCGACCCGGTCGACCCGCTGGACCTCGGGCTGCCACGCCGGCCACGCGGTGACGTCGCGCAGGAGCGCGAGGACGCGCGCGGGCGCGGCTCCCACGACCCGCTCCTGCCGTGTCACGGCCGGTGCCGTCTCGTCGATCGTCGTGCGGTGGGTGCTGCTCATGACACGCCTCCTCGGCTAACGTTGTTAGCCATAAGCTAACGCCGTTAGCCCAGGATGGCAAGGGCCGGCTCGAGCGCCCTACACGAGCTGCCCCCACAGGCCCTCGAGCGGCTCCGTCACCCGGGCGAGGTCCGGCAGGGCCACACGCTCCCCGTCGACGAGCCGGCGGACCGCCGCGTTGGCGAGGGCGGCCCCCAGCGCGGTGACGAGGTCGGCCTGCTCGTCGAGCGTCGCCTCGTCGACGTCGTGTCCCTCCGCGCGGGCGAGGGCCTCCAGCCGCAGCCGGACGAGACCCCGCAGCTCGTGGAGGACCGGCATGAACCGCTGGGCCTGGCGGGCCTGCAAAGCCGGCGAGCCGGCGAGCAGGCGCAGCTGTGCGAGATGGGTCGCCGGGTCCTCGTCGGCGACCACCGGCAGGTCGATGAGGGCGACCGCGCCGGACAGGATCGGCACGGTCGGGTCGCTGAGGTAGCGGTTGGCCCGCTCGGTCGAGACCGACGGCAGGTCGGTGCCGAGGAGGGCGTCGTCCTTCGTCGGGTAGTGGTGGAAGAACGTCCGCTGGCTGATGCCCGCCTCGGCGCACACCGCGTCGACGGTGAGGGCGTCGAGGCCGACGGTGGCGGCCAGGTGGACCGCCGCACGGTGGATCCGCCGTGCGGTCGCCAGCCCCCGCGCGTTGCGGGGCGCGGGCGCCGCGGCGCTCCTAGCGGCGGGGTCCACCCGGCCCTCACCTCCTCACTCGTAGCGCAGGGCGTCGATCGGCTGCTGCCGCGCGGCCCGGCGCGCCGGGAGCGTACCGGAGAGGAAAGCGATCGCCACGATGAGACCGACGACCCCCGCGGCGGCCTCCGGCCGGAACAGGAGCACGTCGAGCCCGCCGAGCGAGGCGAGTGGCCCCGCGGCGAGCGCCGAGCTGAGACCGGTCCCGACGACGGTGGCGACGAGCACCCCGAGGAGGCTGCCGAGCAGACCGAGGACCACCGCCTCCAGGCTGAACAGGCCGAAGACCCGGCCGCTGCTCATGCCGAGGGCCTTCATGAGCCCGATCTCCCGGGTCCGTTCCTGCACGCTCATGAGGAGGGTGTTGACGATCCCGAAGGCCGCCGCCACGAGCGCGACGACGGCGAAGGCGTTGAGCACGCCGGTGATGCCGCGGATGACCGTCGTGACGAGCCCGAGCTGGTCCTCGACCGTCTGCGCCGTCATGCCGAGGTCGGCGACCTCGGCCTTGAGCGCCTCGACCGCGTCGTCGTCGAGGGCCGGGTCGAACCGGGCGGTCGCGACCGCGTACAGCGGCCGCTGCTCGACGTCGGCGGCCTGCAGCTCGGCGAGGTCGGCGACCAGCGCGTCGCTCGCGCCCCCTCCCCCGGACAGCAGGCTCGGGTTCGTGACGCCGACGAGCTCGGCCTCCACCTCGTGCTGCTGCCCGAGGACGTCGGTGACGGCGAGCACGACGGTGGCACCGACGGCGTCCGCGGGGTCGGCGAACCCGAGAGGCTCGACGTAGTCCTCGGGGAGCACGACCTGCCGGGCGGTCCCGTCGGGGTCGAGCTGGTCGCCCGCCGCGAGGTCGGCCCGCCCGATCGAGGCCGTGGGGGCGAGGCTCAGCTGGTAGCGCTGCTCGTCCGTGCCGTCGAGGGCCCGCACGTAGTCGACGGCCGTCGCCCGCACCGGCTCGATGTCGGAGAGCCCGTCGACCTCCGCCAGCTGCTCGAGGCTGCGGTCGGTGAGGGACCCGCCGCCTGCCCCGGGCAGGGGGTTCGTGGCCGCTGCGCCGGACGCGGCGGTGTCGGGGTCGTAGGCGGCGGGGCCGTCGGAGGTGTCCGGGGCCGCCGCGGTCACGACGAGCACGTCGTCGGCGCCGAGGGAGTCGACCTGACGCGTCACGTAGTCGGTGACGCCGGCACCGAGGGCGGTGGTGAGGGTGAGGGTGAAGGAGCCGACGAACAGCGCGAGCACGGTGAGCGTCGTGCGCAGCCGGCTGCGGAAGGTGTTCGCGACGGCCGCGCGGACGAGGTCGGTGGTCCTCATGCCGCCACCTCCTCGGCGAGGCGGACGCGGCCGTCGTGCACGAGCACCTGCCGGTCGCAGCGGGCGGCGAGGTCCTCGTCGTGGGTGACGAGGACGAGCGTGATCCCCCGCTCGCGGTTGAGGGCGAACAGCTCGTCGGCGACCAGCGCGCCCGTCGCGCTGTCGAGGTTGCCGGTCGGCTCGTCGGCGAACAGCACGTCCGGCTCGGTGACGAGGGCACGGGCGATGACGACCCGCTGCTTCTGCCCGCCGGACAGCGCGGTCGCCCGGTTGCCGGCCTTGTCCGCCAGCTGCAGCTGCTCCAGCACGGCCATGCCTCGGCGGCGGCGCTCGGCCGCCGGCACGCCGGCGATCGTGAGCGGGAGGACGACGTTGTCGAGCACGGTGGCGCTCGGCACGAGGAAGAACTGCTGGAAGACGAAGCCGAAGCGCGCGTTGCGAAGCCGGCCGAGCTGCCGGGCGCTGAGGCCGGTGGCGTCCTCGCCGTCGACGAGGAGGCGTCCCTCGTCCGGGGTGTCGAGGAGGGCGAGGACGTGCATGAGCGTCGACTTGCCGGAGCCGCTCTTGCCGACGACGGCGACGGCCTCGCCGGCGGAGACCTCCATCGACACGTCACGGAGGGCGCGGAAGGCGCCGTCGCCGCGCCCGTAGGTCTTCGACAGGTGCTCGGCACGGAGCAAGGGGGGCGGGGACGCCTGCAGAGGTGATGGCATGGCGGTAACTGTAGAGATGAATTGCAGTTACTGCAATATGCAGTCCCGCTCTGGCCGCCTTACCCCTGCCCGTACCAACCGTCCCTGAGGTACGTTCCCGAACGGGTCATGTCGCGCAACGGTGCACGGCGCCCCATCCGCCTCCAGCCTCGGCGCATGGGGTCCTCGACCCCTGGCGGAGAGAGACGTCATGAGAAAGCGGATCGCGGCGGTCGCCGCGACGGTCGGCATGTTCGCGGCGGTGGCGATGTCACCGGCGCAGGCGCACCACCCGGAGATCACGGACGTGCCGGGGGAGACCACGTCCGTCTACAAGTACGAGGGCCTCGTCACCAAGCTCGACCGTGACTGGTCGACGACGTCGACGAGCGGCTCCAAGGGCGCCGCCAAGGGGAACGCCCCGGGTACGTCGGCACCGTGCATCAACGGCATGGCGGCCGACTTCTTCCCCTGCGACGGCATCGACCTGCTGAGCCACGTGTCGCACAACGAGCTCGGCACCACGTTCGTCAACGACATCTGGGGGTGGACCGACCCGCAGTCGAAGAAGGACTACGCCCTCGTCGGCGCGACCAACGGCACGGTGTTCGTCGACATCAGCGACGCGAAGCGCCCGCAGGTGCTCGGCATCCTCCCGACCGCCTCGACGGCCGGCGGCTCCACCTGGCGTGACATCAAGGTGTACGAGAACCACGCCTTCGTGGTGTCCGAGCACACCAACCACGGCATCCAGGTCTTCGACCTCACCCGCCTGCGCGACTGGGACGGCACCTACACCACGTACGACGTCGACGCCCGGTACACCGGTCACGGCTCGGCGCACAACATCAACATCAACGAGGAGACGGGCTTCGCCTACTCGGTCGGCGCCGGTCCCTTCTCCTCCCAGCCGCTGCCCTACACGGTGACGGTCGACCCGCCGTCCGCGGCCGCGGGGAGCTACCTCGCGAACGGCGCCGTCTTCGGCCCCGCCCCGACGCAGGCCGGGTTCAGCGGCGCCTTCGCCCTCGGCGTCGACGGCGGCGGCAGCACGCTCGGCTGCACCCCGCTCGTCGGCTTCCCCGCGGGCGCCATCGCGATCGTCGACCGCGGCACCTGTGCCTTCACCATCAAGGTGAAGAACGCCCAGGACGCCGGGGCCGTCGGGGTCGTCGTGGCGAACAACGGGGCGGGCACGATCCTCATGGGCGGTGCCGACCCGACCATCACCATCCCCGCGGTGATGGTGAGCCAGGCCGACGGCGCGACCATCAAGGCGGGCCTGCCCGCGACCGGCAGCGTCGTGGCCAACGACCCGCCCGCCGTGTGCGGCACCGGGCTCCACATGGTCGACGTCAGCGAGCCCACGTCGCCGACGTACGCCGGGTGCTTCGACGACCACGGCTACATCCACGACACCCAGTGCGTCGTGTACGACGGTCCGGACACCGACTACACCGGTCGCGAGATCTGCTTCAACTCCAACGCCACCTCCAGCGGCGCCGGGGGCCTGCACCGGGTCGCGATCGTCGACGTCACGGACAAGGCGAACCCCGTCTCGATCGCCCGCGAGGGCTACGAGAACGACGGCTACAGCCACCAGGGGTGGCTGACGCCCGACAAGAGGTTCTTCCTCCACGGCGACGAGCTCGACGAGCAGCGACGCGGCATCAACACGACGACACGGGTGTGGGACGTCAGCGACCTCGACTACATCGTCGAGATCCAGGCGTTCGCGAACGACACCACGTCGATCGACCACAACATCTACACGCAGGGCCGTTACGCCTACGCGTCGAACTACACCTCCGGCCTGCGGGTGTACGACACCCGCGACCTGGCCGGCGGCGGCCTCAGCGAGGCGGCGTTCTTCGACGTCTACCCCGAGAACGACAACACGACGTTCGAGGGCGGGACGTGGAGCAACTACGCCTACCTCGGGCAGAAGGGCGTGGTGGCGGTCAGCAGCATCGACCGCGGGCTCTTCATCCTCCAGCCGAGGCTGAGCCGGCAGGGCAACTGAGGCGGGACCCCACCCGCTCGGGCTGAGCGGGACGTGACGGGCCGGGGAGGTCGCTCGACCTCCCCGGCCTCGTCATGTCCGGCGCGGAGCCCGAGTCACAGCTCCTGGTCGGCCAGCCACTGCCAGATGCGGGTCCCGTCGTCCGTCGCGGGGTCGTTGCGGGCGACGTAGATCCACGACCAGTGCCCGTCGTACGTCACCCCGTCGTACGTGACGTCCGGGTAGGCGCTGAGCAGCGCGCCGTCGACGGTCTCGGCCATGTACTGCCCGTTGGGCCCGAAGGGCACGACGGGGTCGTTGACCGCGTGGACGATCCACGTCGGCGTGCCGCCCATCGCGTCGAGCTCGTCGTCGGTGAGCATGACGTCGCCACCGAAGAGCCGGACCGCCGCGATCGGGACGTCGGCGGCGAAGAAGTCCGGGTAGTCCGCGACCAGCTGCGCGGTCATGTACCCGCCGTTGGAGGCCCCGACGACGTAGATGCGGTCGGTGTCGATGCGGTTCTCGGCGACGACCTCGTCGATGAGGCCCTTGAGCTGCTCGGAGTACCCCCGGGCGGGGTCGTTGAGCCAGAAGTCGAGGGCCTGCGGCGCGAGGACGTACGCGCCGCCGAAGATCTGCTGCGCCTCGGCGGTGGCGAAGCCGAGCGCCCCGCGGTTGGCCTGCAGGGCGAGGTCGTTGTCGTACGAGCCGGCCCAGCCGCCCTCGCCGCCGCCGTGCAGCCACACGACGAGGGGCCGCTCCCCGCCCTGGCGGGGCGTGAAGAGGCGGTACGCGAGCCCGTTCGCCTCGCCGTCGGCGAACGCGTCGACCTCGGGGTCGACGACCTCGCCCTGCTCGAGGGAGGCGAAGGTGAAGGAACGGTCGCCGCGCGCCGTGATCGGCTCCTCCTGCGTGACCGTGTACGCGAGGTCGAGCTCGACGTTGCGCCCGGGGCCGAGGGCGTAGGCGAGCGTGCCGGCACCGGGAGTGCCGAACCCGTCCTCCAGGTCGATGACGAGCCGGCCGCCCGGCTCCATCCGGACGTCGACGACCTCCCGCTCGACGTCGTCGAACGTCCCGAACACCGGACCCTCGAGGGACGGGTAGGGGTTGGTGCCGGTCGCCCGGACGCTGAAGGTGTCGTCGGACAGGCTCCTCGGGTTGATCCCGAGGACTCGGGCGTCGATCGTCAGCGAGACGACCTGCTGCCCGCCGTCCTGCACCTCGGCGTCGAGGGTGAAGACCGCCGTGCCCGACGCGTCGGGCGGGGCGGCCTGGGCCGGGACGGCACCGAGCGACAGCACGAGCGGTGCGGTGGCCGCGGCCACCAGCGTGAGAGGTCTCCTCATCGAAACTCCCTGGGTCGTACGGGCCGCGACGGCGGTCGCCGACACGCGGCTCGCCGCTTTTGCGGCGCTGCGACCATCTTTACACCGTTTGGCGACAGAAGTCGCGACCGTGTCTCACGGACCGTCGTGAGCCGCCTCCACCGCGTCGGCGAAGGCCCTCATCGACGGGAACGCGGCGTCGTAGGACCACTCCCCCGCCGGCTCCGGTGTCGCGCCCCACCCGGGCCGGTCGTGGCGACGGTCGATCCACACCGACCGCAGCCCCTCGCGACGGGCGGGCACGTGGTCGTGGAACAGGCTCTGCGCGATGTGGAGGAGACGGGAGCGCTCGATGCCGAGCTCGCGGACCGCCGCGTCCAGGGCGCGGAAGTGCGGCACCGCCGGCTTGTAGGCGCCGACGTCCTCCGCGGTGACGACGCGCGCGAAGTCGCCCCCGAGCCACCGGTTGCTGCCGGCGAAGCCCGCCCGGTGGACGTTCGACAGGATGATCAGCCGGTAGTGCGCCGCGAGCCGCCTGAGGGCGTCGGCGGAGTCGGGGAACGCGGGCCAGTCGGGGACCGACCCGCCCAGCCGCCGGGCCCACTCCTCGTCCACGTCACGGCCCAGCGCCGCACCCGTGCGACGGAACGCCTCGGCGAGCACGTCCGGGTAGAGCCGGGACGGCTCCTCGCGCTCGACGGCGGCCTCGTGACCCGAGTACGCGACGAGGAGGCCCTCGTCGGACACGTCGAGACCGTGGTCACGGGCCCACGGCGCGAGGACGGCGAGGAGCCCGGCCTCCCAGTCGATGAGCGTGCCGTAGCAGTCGAAGCTGAGGGCGTCGAACGCGGTGAGGTCCACGCCGCCCAGTCTGACCTCGGCTCACCCCCCGCCGGGGCAGTCGCGCAGCGCCTCTGCCGGGAAGTCCGGCACGGGCCGCTCCTCGGCCTCGTCGACCGTCGCCGCGATCCCGTTCTCCTCGATGTCGGCGATGAGCCACTCCATCTCGTCGATCTCGCGTCGCTGCGCCTCGCTGATCTCGACGGCCAGCCGGCACACGCGGACGTCGTCGATGTCGGCGCGCTCGGAACGGGTGATCGCGAGCGAGTGGTGGGGGATCATTGCGCTCATCCACCCCGTGTCGTCGACCGTGACCTGGCTCCGGTCGAGGTACACGCCGCCACCGAACAGCAGCAGGCTCGCCAATACGATGATCACGTTGTTGCGGGTGCTCCGGTACATGTTGAGCATCCAGCCGAGCATGATCAGCCCCATGGTGCCGCCCATGGTGAGCGCCATGAAGACGCGGCTCTCGCTGAAGCGGACGTGGCTCCACTCCCAGCTGCCGACGTACATCGTGAAGTACATGACGACCATGGCCGTGCCGATCATCGCGGCGAACCGCAGGTACATGCCGCCACCGCCGTGCCCGCGGTCGTGGCCGCCGTCACCCTGGTCGCCGCCGCGACCGTGCTGCGCCGTCCGGTCGTCGTCGCGGGTGTCGTGCGCCATGGTCTCCTCCTCGGTCCTCTGTGCTCCGTGTCCCTCGACGCGTACCCGCGGTCCCTCCTCGTGAACATCAGGGTCCGAAGTACGTACTTCCCTCCCGGACGGCGCGGCCTCACCATGGGTCACCGCTGGGACGACGGCGTCCCGGCCCGGGTCCACAGGGGGCTCCCATGCCACGTATCCGCTGGAGCGCGCTCGCGCTCGCTGTCGTCGCCGCGACGGGAGCGGGGCCGGCCGGCCCCGTGGCCGCCGCCCCTTCCGAGGGGGACCGGGGCATCCGCGTCTCCTCCCACTCCGCTGAGGCGGAGTCCGCCGGCACGGCCGCCGCCGCGGCCCCGACCGCCACCGTGTCCGTCTCCTCGTGCTTCGTGTACGACTCCTTCGGCGCCGCCGAGGTCGTCGGCACGGTCACCTCCGACGCCCCGGGCACGGTCTTCACCGTGCGGGTCGTCAGCCCGGGCGTGGAGCAGCAGGAGATGCTCGTCGTCGACGCCGGGCAGACACGCCAGTTCTCGATCATCACGGACACCGGACCGGTCGCCACCACGGTGACGGTCGACGGGTCCGTCATCGCCTCGGCGAACCGGACCGTGGCCGACTGCACGCCGTCGACCGTCTCCGGCGTCTACGGACGCGATGAGATCGTCCGCTGGGACGGCTTCCAGGTCGGTGAGGTCGTCTCGACCTTCACCGACGGGAACACGGAGTTCTACGACCTCCTCGTCGACAACTTCGGCTCGGAGACCGGCACCGCGGTCCTCGTGGCCGTGGAGGTGGACGGCACACCCGGCGAGGAGCTCATGACCTACGACCCGGAGACGGGCACCCAGACGTTCTGGCAGTGGGACGAGGTCGACGGCTTCTCCCCGATCAGCCGCCGGACCTGGTCCCAGGGCTGGGACGTCGTCGCACCGATCCAGCTCGACGGCGAGGCCCTCAGCGAGCTCGTCGTCTACAACTCCGTCACCGGTCGGCAGGTGCTCGTCAACCTGTTCTCGAACGGCACCACCGGCACGTACTCCGACCGGCAGTGGTCGCGCGGCTGGGACGTCGTCGAGCCGATCCAGCTCGACGCCGACGCGGCCAGTGAGCTCGTCGTCTACAACTCCGTCACCGGCCGCCAGGTCCTCGTCAACCTCTTCTCCAACGGGACCACCGGCACGTACTCCGACCGGCAGTGGTCGAAGGGCTGGGACACCGTCGAGCCCATCCAGCTCGACAGCGACCGTCTCTCCGAGCTCATGGTCTACAACTCGGTCACCGGCCGGCAGGTCCTCGTCAACCTCTTCGCCAACGGCAGCACCGGCACCTTCTCCGACCGGCAGTGGTCGAGGGGCTGGGACGTCGTCACCGCGGTGGAGAGCGATCGCACCGCTCTGTCGGAGCTCGCGCTCTACAACTCGGGCACCGGACGTCACGTGCTGATCGACCTCAAGGCCGGCGGCGGGACCGGGACCTACATCGACACCTTCTGGGGCCGCTTCTGGGCGGACGCCGTCCGCGTCAACCTGGAAGGCGACTGACACCTGCGACCGCGCCCCGCGCGAGGTGCGTGCGGGGCGCGGTCTGCAGCACGCTCAGGGCATGAGCACCCCGTCGGAGCCGTGCAGCCCCCTCACCGTCGAGTCGGGCGACGGTGCCGCCGTCCGCTTCTGCGCCCACGGCGGGCACGTGCTCGGGTGGACGCCGGTCGGTGGGACGGAACGGCTGTGGCTGAGCCGCGACACGGAATGCGGGGACGGCGTCGCGATCCGCGGCGGCGTGCCGGTGATCTGGCCGCAGTTCTCCGACCGCGGCCCGGGGCCACGCCACGGGGTGGCGCGCGACCGGGCGTGGCAGGTGATGGGCGCCGGGAGCGACGACAGGGGCGACGCGGTCGCACGGCTGCGCCTGACCGGGGACGCCGGAACGACACCGATCCCGCACGCGTTCGCCCTCCACCTCGAGGTGCGGGCGTCCGGCTCGACGCTCGACATCGAGCTGACGGCCCGCAACGACGGCACCGACGACCTCACGATGACCGCCGCCCTGCACACCTACCTGCGGGTCGCCTCGACGACCGGCACCCGGGTCACGGGGCTCGAGGGGCTGCTCGCCCGGCCGAACGACGGGCAGCCTCCGTGGCCGGTCGACGGTCCGATCGAGGTCGTCGGCCCGCTCGACGTCGCCGTCGAGGGCGTCGCGGACGGAGAGGCGGGTGCCGTCGTCGTCGACGACGGCGGGTCGGGTGCCGTCACCCTCACCGCCCGGGGATTCGACTCGCGCGTGGTGTGGAACCCGGGACCCGGCCGGGCACCGGGTGACGTCCACGCCGGCGGCGAGGCCGAGTTCGTCTGCGTGGAGCCCGCTCTACTCACCCCCCTGACGCTCGGAGCGGGCCGGTCGTGGCGTGGGGTTCAGACCCTGTCCGTCGGGTCGGGGAGCGACGCAGCCGGGTGAGTTCCCGTGTGTGCGTTCCCCACGAGGCTGCGGTGGCGCATGATGAGCCGCCGGGGCGAGGGGTCCCGGCCTCTCACCCCAAGGGACTTCCTGTGATCTCAGCCCGATCGGGCGCGCCTGCGCTCGTCCTCCCGCTCGCCCTCGTCGTGGCCGCCGGCCTCGCCGGCCCCGCGGCCGCTTCCGCCCCCGTCGAGACGCGCGACGTCGCCGGCGACACGCGGGTGGCCGACGGTAGACTCACCCTCCGCCCCGTCGGGTCGCCCCGATCCGCGCCCGGCACGGCGCGGGTCGCAGCGGCCAGCGCGACGGCGTTCATCTCGTCGTGCTTCGTGTACGACTCGTTCGGCTACGTCGAGCTCGGAGGCAGCCTCACGGCCGACCCGGCCGCGGACACCGAATTCACCATCCGCATCGTCAACGACATCGAGGACTGGCAGGAGAGCGTCCTCGTGCCCGCCGGGGAGACGTGGGAGTTCAGCCTCTTCGACGTCACCGGTCCGACGACCGTCACCATCGGTTCGGGTGGCGCGACGCTGGCCTCCGCCAGCCGCGACGTGCCCGACTGCACCCCCACGACCGTGTCGTCGACCTACGGCAGCGACGAGATCGTCCGCTGGGACGGCTACGGATTCGGGGAGATCGTCAGCACCCTCACCGACGGCAACACCGAGTGGTTCGACCTCGTCATCGAGGACTCGTTCAGCGACACCGGCACCGCTGTCCTCGTGCCCGTCCAGCTCGACGGGGTGCCGGGTGAGGAGCTCATGTCCTACGACCCGGTGACGGGCCGGCAGACCTTCTACGCCTACGACGACGTCGTGGGCTACACGCCCGTGAGCACGCGCCTGTGGTCGAAGGGCTGGGACGTCGTCACGCCCGTGCAGCTCGACGGGGACGCCCTCAGCGAGCTCGTCGTCTACAACTCCGTCACCGGTCGGCAGGTGCTCGTCAACCTGTTCGCCAACGGCTCGACCGGCACGTACTCCGACCGGCAGTGGTCCCGCGGGTGGGACGTCGTCGAGCCCGTCCAGCTGGACGCCGACGCGGCCAGTGAGCTCGTGGTCTACAACTCCGTCACGGGCCGGCAGGTCCTCGTCAACCTCTTCTCCAACGGCACCACGGGCACGTACTCCGACCGGCAGTGGTCGAAGGGTTGGGACACCGTCGAGCCCATCCAGCTCGACACCGACCGTCTCTCCGAGCTCATGGTCTACAACTCCGTCACCGGCCGGCAGGTCCTCGTCAACCTCTTCGCGAGCGGCAGCACGGGCACGTTCTCCGACCGGCTGTGGTCGAAGGGCTGGGACGTCGTCACCGCGCTCGAGAGCGACCGGACGGCCCTGTCCGAGGTGGCGCTCTACAACTCGGCAACCGGCCGCCACGTCCTCATCGACCTCAAGGCCGGCGGCGGCACCGGCACGTTCATCGACACCTACTGGGGCCGGTACTGGGTCGACGCGGTCCGGGTGAACGTCGAGGGCGACTGACCGGTACGGCCTGCGCGCCCGCACCATGATCGGATGCCGTCACGGGAGACCTTCCCGTGGCGGCATCCGCCGTCGTGGTGACGCACCGGGGTGAGCGTCCGCAACTCGCCGACCTGCCGAGGACAGGTGTCGCATGATGAGCCGCCGGGGCGAGGGGTCCCGGTCTCTCACCCCAAGGGACTTCCTGTGCTCTCAGCCCGATCGGGCGCGCCCGCGCTCGCGCTCTCCCTCGTCCTGGCCGCCGGTCTCGCCGGTCTCGCCGGGCCGGCCGCCGCGACGGTCCACGACGTGCGGCCCGGCTCCGGTGACGTCGCCTCCTACCCCGACGACGGCTTCGTCGTCCGGTCGCTGCCCAACGACGGCCCGACCGCCGCGTTCGCGGCTGCGGCCGCCACCGTCTCGATCTCGTCGTGCTTCGTGTACGACCAGTTCGGGTTCGTCGAGATCTTCGGCACCGTCACCGCCGAGGCCGACTCGACCACCGTCTTCGAGGTCACCGTCACCGGCGGTCGGTTCAACAACCAGTACCAGTTCTCCGCCGAGGCCGGCGAGACGCGAGCCTTCACGTCCCTCGACTTCGCCGGGGACCTCGAGGTCACGGTCAGCTCGGATGGGGTCGTCCTGGCACGGACGAGCCGCAACGTGCCGGACTGCACGCGGTTCTCGTCCGCCGGCTACGGCGCGGACGAGATCGTCCGGTGGAGCGGCTACGGCCACGGCGACATCGTCAGGACCCTCACCGACGGCAACACCCGGATCTTCGACTGGCTCCGGGAGGAACCCGATCACGCCATCCCGACCGCGGTCCTCGTCCCGGTCCAGCTCGACGGCGTGCCCGGTGAGGAGCTCATGTCCTACGACCCG